>JAJPEO010000303.1 GCA_021166815.1 Nocardioides sp. | reverse complement strand
GTCTCAGCACCTTGGAGAGGAACGACCGGGTGCGCTCGTGCTGCGGGTCCGACAGCACCTCACCGGGCCCGCCCTCCTCGACGATCACGCCGTCGTCCATGAACACCAGCTTGTCGCCCACCTCGCGGGCGAAGCCCATCTCGTGGGTGACGACCATCATGGTCATGCCCTCGCCGGCGAGGTCCTTCATGACGGCCAGCACGTCGCCGACCAGCTCGGGGTCGAGCGCGGAGGTGGGCTCGTCGAAGAGCATCATGTCGGGGTCCATCGACAGCGCCCGGGCGATCGCGACGCGCTGCTGCTGGCCACCCGAGAGGTGGGCGGGGTAGACGTTCTCACGCCCGCCCAGGCCGACCTTCTCGAGGTTCTTGCGCGCGATCTCGACCGCCTCGTCCTTCGACCGCTTGCGCACCTTCTGCTGGGCGACGGTGATGTTGCGCAGCACGTTCATGTGCGGGAACAGGTTGAACTGCTGGAAGACCATGCCGATGCGCGAGCGCACGTCGTCCAGGTCGGTCTCCGGGTCGGTGATGTCGATGCCCTCGACGAGGATCTGGCCCGAGTTGGGCTCCTCGAGGCGGTTGACGCACCGCAGCAGCGTGGACTTGCCGGACCCCGAGGGGCCGATGACGCAGACGACCTGACCGTTGTCGACGTGGAAGTCGATGCCCTTGAGGACCTCGTTGTCGCCGAAGGACTTGTGGAGGTCGCGGATCTGGATCGCGGGCGGCCGCGTCCCTGGGGTGCTCGCGTGGGGGGTCATGGTCACCGGGCCTTCTGCTGTCGACGCTCGAGCCACGAGACCAGCTGGGTCAGCGGGAGCGTGATGAGGAGGTAGAGGAATGCGGCCTGGATGAAGCTGGTCGACGTGCCGGTCGTCGGTCCCGAGGTGATCAGGTCGCGGGCCAGGGTGGTCAGCTCGCGCTGGTCGGCAGCGAAGCCGACGACGAAGAGCAGCGCGGTGTCCTTGATCAGCAGGACGAACTCGTTGGTCAGCGGCGGGATCACGATGCGGAAGGCCTGGGGCAGCACCACCGTGACGGTCGTCCGGCCGGCGCTCATGCCGAGCGAGCGGGCGGCCTCGGCCTGGCCCTTGGGCACGGCCTGGATGCCGGCCCGGATGGTCTCGGCCATGTACGCGCCGGCGACGAGGATCAGGCCGATGACTCCGGCGCCGACGGTGCCGCCGGGCGGCGTCCACTGGAAGGCGATCGGGATGCCGAAGGCCATCAGCAGCACCACCAGCAGGGCCGGCAGCCCGCGGAAGAACTCGATGTAGGCGGTGGCGAGCCAGCGGTAGGGGCCGACGGGCGAGAGCCGCATCAGGGCCAGCGTGACCGCCAGGACCAGCCCGACCGCGAACGCGATCGCGGTGTAGATCAGGGTGTTCTTGACGCCGATGGTGATCAGGTCGGGCCAGGTGCCCCAGTCGCCCTTGAGCGGGTTGCCCCAGCCGTCGGCGTCGAAGAAGTTCTCCTGGATCCTGCCCCAGTCGGCGGCGAGGTAGAGAACGACGAGCAGGCCCAGCAGGACGGCGTACAGCGCCGCCCTGCCGAGCCGCTTGCGCGTGGTGCGCTTCATCGTCATGGAGTGTGGTCGACCCGGGTCACTCGGTGGCGAAGTAGGAGTTGTAGATCTCGTCGTAGGAGCCGTCGTCGCGCATCTCCGAGAGCTGCTCGTTGACCGCGTCGACCAGCTCGGTGTTGCCCTTCTTCATGGCAAGGCCGTACTGCTCGTCGGTGGAGTAGGTCTCGACGACCTCGAAGCCGCCGGCCTTCTGGTGGTCGAGGTTGACCGGCAGGTCCTGCAGCAGCGCGTCGACCTGCCCGGCCTTGATCGCCTGGAACATCTCGGCGTCGCTGGGGAAGGTGATGATGTCGGCGTCGGGCGCGTTCTCCTCGGTGTAGGCCTTGCCGGTGGTGCCCTGCTGGACGCCCACCTTCTTGCCGGCGAGGTCCTCGATCGAGGCGATGTCGGAGCCCGCGGGGACGAGCAGCGACTGCTCGGAGTCGTAGTAGCCGTCGCTGAAGTCGAGGCTCTGCTTCCGGTCGTCGGTGATGGTCATGGCCGAGGCGGCCATGTCGCACTGGCCGGCGTTGAGCGCTTGGCCGGACTGCAGGGCGTCGAAGGAGGAGTCCTGGACCCTCAGGTCCAGCTCGAGGCCCTCGGCGATCGCGGTCACGATGTCGATGTCGAAGCCCTTGAAGCCGCTCTCGGAGGACTCGTCGAAGTCCTCGAAGGGCGGGTAGGGCACGTCCGAGCAGACGGTGAGGGTGCCGGCCTTGACCAGGTCGAGGGCGCCGTCCCCTTCCTTGGCCGTGTCATTGCCGTCGTCGCCGCAGCCAGCGACGACCAGGGAGAGTGCGAGGGCCCCGAGGCCGAGGGAGAGGGATCGGATCTTCATGCGGCACACCCTAGACCTCGCGGGACGTGCATGATCGACACCATGACGACGTACGTGGCGTTCCTGCGGGCGATCAACCTCGGCGCGACGCGCAAGTTCCCCCGTGACGCCATCGTGGCGGCCGCCACCGGCGCCGGCTTCAGCGACGTCGCGACCCACATCAACACCGGCAACGTCCTGGTCCGCACCGCCCGGCGCTCGCGCGGCAGCGTCGAGAAGGCGCTGGAGGAGGCGTTCGCCGCCGATCGAGGGTTCGAGGTGCCGACGATCGTCTTCACGCCGGCGGAGGTGGCCGGCATCGTCGGCGACCTCGCCGAGGTCGCCCGGGAGATGCCCGCCCTCGGGATGCACTACGTCTCGCTGCTCAAGGACGAGCCGGACGACGACGTACGACTGGAGGCCGAGGCGGCCTCCACCGACCACGAGCGGCTCGTGGTCCGCGGCCGGGCCGCTCACCTGCTGCTCGCCGAGCGCGACGCCTACCACCGCGCGAAGCTCTCCAACGCCTGGGTCGAGAAGCGCTTGGGCGTGGCGACGAACCGCAACGCCAAGGTGCTGCGGGAGATCGCGGCCAAGTGGTGCTGAGCAGTCTGGGGCCCTGTGCCACGATGGTCGGGTGTCTGCAGCGAGTCCGGTCGAGGTGGAGCCCACCCTGACGCCCGACGAGATCACCTTCCTGGCCAAGCCGTGGGTGACGATCGTCTGGGACGACCCGGTCAACCTCATGACCTACGTCACCTACGTCTTCCAGAAGTACTTCGGGTTCGACAAGGCCAAGGCCGAGCGGCTGATGCTCGAGGTGCACACCGAGGGCAAGACCGTGGTCTCCACGGGCACCCGCGAGGAGATGGAGCGCGACGTGCAGGCGATGCACGAGTACGGCCTGTGGGCGACCATGGAGAAGGCTTCGTGAGTGCCTTCGCCCGGCACCGCAGGAGCGGTGCGGTCATCGCCACGTTCACGGGCTTCGAGGCCGACCTGCTGCGCTCGCTGGCCAGCCAGCTCGTCGAGCTGCTGCGCAACGAGCGGGCCGAGCCGATGACGGGTGGCGACCCGTTCGAGGCGCTCATGGCCGACTTCAACGGTCCCACCACGGCCCCGGACGACCCCGTGCTGGCGCGGCTGTTCCCCAGCGCCTACCTCGACGACGAGGAGTCCGCGGGCGACTTCCGGCGCTTCACCGAGGGCGCCCTGCGCGACGGCAAGGCCGCCGCGGCGGGCCAGGTCATCGACACCCTCGAGGAGGCCGGGCTGCCGCCCGAGCTGACCGAGGACGGGCTCATGATCGACGTCGAGCTCGACGAGGCCGAGGCCGAGACGTGGATGCGGGCCTTCACCGACATCCGCCTCGCCCTGGCCGTGCGCCTCGG
>JAJPEO010000297.1 GCA_021166815.1 Nocardioides sp. | reverse complement strand
CGGCACCAGACCGCGCTGGCGTTGTTCCGCGACGAGGACCCCGACGCCGCCCAGAGTCAGTCAGGCCGGCCCGACGCGGACGTGAAGCTCCCTGCTGCGCGGGAACTCGTGCTGAACATGCACTTCGACGCAGTCATGAGCTCCGCCGGCGGTACCGGCGACGAGGCGACGCTGCAGGTCGACCGGCTCGGGCGACTCGAGAAGGGCCACCGCCTCGCGCTGCTCGAGCACGTCCAGGCCTGGTGCTCCGACTCCCACACCAAGGTCAGCATCCGCCCGGTCATCGACCTCAACCAGACGCTCACCGCCCCGGGGTACGCGATCCCCGACCGGATCCGCGACCACGTCGTCGTCCGGGACCGAACCTGCCGGTTCCCCTGGTGCACCCAACCCGCGCGGGCCTGCGACCTCGACCACGTCATCGCCTACGACCACGACGCCGACACAGAAGGCCGACCGCAATCGGGCCCGACGTCCACAGCCAACCTCATCCCGCTGTGCCGACGACACCACCGCCTCAAGACCCACACCGGCTGGCGCGTGGCGATGCCCGAACCCGGACGAGTCACCTGGACCAGCCCCCACGGCCACCAGTTCCACGTCGACGGCGGCGGCACCACAGCCGACCCAAGCACCCAGCCGCGGGCGAGCGACCCACCCCGAGATTGACCCCGCCCCACACCCCGCCACCCACCAGGAGGCGGGGCCACAGGCGCGCCGACGGGCCGCACTGGCTGCCTCAGGCGGGCCGTCGCAGGTCGCGTACCTGGGGCTTCTCCTCGTAGCCGGCTGCCCGATAGGTCGCCACCGCACCCACGTTGGCGCTCGGCGTGCTGACGAACGCGTGTGAGGAGCCCATCTCCTTGAGAGCCGCGGCGGCCGCGAGGCAGATGGCCCGGCCGTGACCACGACCCTGGTGGTCACGATGCACGCCCATGGGCTCCAGCTCGCCCGGTCCGCCCAACGGCCCCGCCCACACAGTGACCATGGCGACCGCGTCGTCGTGGTCGTCGTACCCCACGAGCGACCGGGCCGGGGAGTACGCGGGTCCCTCCGTCAGGGCCTGCCACCGCCCCTTGTCGAAGGTGCTGCGCTCGAACGCTGAGTGGTGCACGGCGAGGCGGTCATCGATCCGGTGGGGGTCGACGTCCTCGATGCGCAGGTGGTGCCCGGGCACCTCCGACGACAGGTCACGCACGAGCGGGGTCCACGGCTCGTCGTACGCCCACCCTTGGGCCAGCAACAATTCGTGCAGCGGGCCCCCGAAGCGCGCCTCGACCGCGACCTCCCCGGATGGCAGCACGCGCTCGTCATCCGCGGCCAGATCGGCCACGAGCCGGGCGACGAAGCTCTCGTCGTGACGACGCTCCGGCGCCACCGTGAGTCGCAGGAGGTCGGGCTCGTCGAGGAGACCGACCGCAGCAAGTCGGCCATCGACCCGCCAGACTCGCAGGGCGTCGGCCAGTGCCGTCGCACCGAACTGCTGGAACCACCCGAGGTCGCCCACGTGCAGCGGAGCCAGGTCGGGGTCGAAGTCCCAGGTACGCATCTCCTCGATGATCAAGGCCAGCGACTCCACGGACGGCCTGATCACCATGGAAGCACTCCTGTCCACGCACCTCTCAGGGGCGACACCCGAGGCGAGGATCAGTCGGTGGAGGTGAGGACCCGCAGGTGCCCGCGCTTGGTGCCACGGGTCGCCTCGTCGGCCTCGTGCAACGGCACGGGCTGAGGAGCCGGTCGGGCCGCCTCCCGGACGGCGTCGGCCAGGGCGAGCAGGTCGTCGCTGCTGGGCCGCTGGGTCGCCGGGTCGGACGCGAGTCGCAGCACCTCCCAGCCTCGCGGAGCCGACAGCCGCTCGCTGTGGACCTCGCAGAGGTCGTAGGCGTGGGGCTCGGCGAAGGTGGCCAGAGGACCGAGGACGGCGGTCTGGTCGGCGTACACGTAGGTCAGCGTGTTGACCGCAGGGCGACCACACGCGGTGCGCGAACACCGACGACCAAGACTCACGGCGCCGACGGTACCCCGTCGACCACGCCGCTGCGCTTAGGCTCGCTGTCGTGGAAGACACCACCACTCCCCCGGCGGCTCCGCGGACCCGGACCAGGGACCGGCGCGGCCGCGGGATGCGCGGGCCCGGGGTGATGCCGGCGCGTCCTGGCACGAGTGCCGTACGTAGCCGGCGGGAGCGCTTCGACCGGCTGGTGCTGGGCGTCGTCGAGCCCCTCGATGCGCGGTGGCACCACCGCCTCGGGCTGGTGGAGTACGCCGTCGAGGACGCCCCCATGCTGCCCGACGACTGGGGCGACGAAACCGTGCCGCTGTCGTCGCTGGTGCGCGGCAGGGGCGCCACCCCGACCCGCTTCGTGCTCTTCCGCCGCCCCATCGAGCACCGGGCCGAGGGGCACGACGAGCTCGTCGCGCTGGTTCACACCGTCGTGGTCGAACAGCTCGCCGAGCTCCTCGGCATCAGCCCGGACGACGTCACCGACCCCCCTCGCTGAGCGGGGCCGGGCCAGCGGGGATCACCTCAGCGCGGGCTGCACGTGGGGCACCAGGCTGCTGAGCTCCACGTCGCGCAACGGCAGTACGCCGAGCCCGGGGGGCCCGACCTCCACGGAGACCCAGGCATGGGCCCGCTCGAGCTCCGCCGTGAGGAGGACGGCCTTGCTGGGGACCTTCAGCCGGGTCGCCGTGCCGGGGTCGATCTCGACGCGCCGGTCGTCGACGAGGACGGTGCCGTCGGCATCGCGGGCGGTCCAGGTGAGGACTCCGGGAGCGGACGCGCCGGCCACGACCAGGTGCTTGGCGCCGGTCGGCAGCGGCACTGCCACGGCGTCGGCCACGGGGTCCGTGGCAGAGGTCAGCGCGAGGTCGTCCGCAGCGACGGAGCGCAGCCCAGCGGTCACCGGCCCGGTGGCGTCGAGGCG
>JAJPEO010000288.1 GCA_021166815.1 Nocardioides sp. | reverse complement strand
CCGCATGCGTCTTCCTCCACGGTGGTCCTACAAGGCGCGGTCATTGCACCACGGCGGCGCGGGGTCGCGTGGCCGGTTTCGGCCAAGTGTGGCGTACCGGGTCAGCCGAGGACCTCGTCCACCCAGCGGGGGACGATCTCGGTGGCGGGGCCCTCGCGGACGTCGTCGAACCCGTCGGCGCCGACGCTCGCCTCGAGGTTGAGCTCGAGGGTCCGGCCGGCCGCGAGGTGGACGAAGGCGGCGGCGGGGTAGACGAGGCCGGAGGTGCCGATCGAGACGAACAGGTCGCACTCCCAGAGTGCTTCGTGGATGTCGTACATGCCGTACGGGACCTCGCCGAACCAGACCACGTCGGGCCGCAGCGTCGTCCGCAGGCAGCGCGGGCACGGCGGCCGGTGGCTGAGCGGCTCGTGCCAGTCGTGGCTGGTGCCGCACGCCTGGCACAGCGCCGCGCGCAGCCGCCCGTGCATGTGGTGCACGTGCGGTGAGCCGGCCCGCTCGTGGAGGTCGTCGACGTTCTGCGTGACGAGGTAGAGGTCGGCGCCGAGGGCTTTCCCCAGCCGGGCCAGGGCCTCGTGGGCGGCGTTGGGTCGTACGCGCCCGAGGGCGGCGCGGCGCTGGTCGTAGAAGCGGTGGACGAGGTCGGGGTCGTCCTCGAACGCCTCCGGGGTCGCCACCGTCATCGGGTCGTGGCCCTCCCACAGACCGCCCTCGTCGCGGAACGTCGACAGCCCGCTCTCGGCCGAGATCCCGGCCCCGGTGAGCACGACGATGCGCATGTGGCCAGTATGCGCCGGTTTCCCCTGGCTGCCGCCTCGTCGCTGACGGCAACTGCTGCACGACGACCGCCGATCCGCGTCGGAGCGTGTCGTACGGCAGCAGTTACCCAGGGGGTTCGACCCCAAAGTGACGATCGGCCCTTGCCCGTGGGTCGGCAGGCTTGGTTGGTTGGGCTCATGGCGGACAAGAACGCACGCAGGACCCAGCACGACCTCGCCGTGGACGGACCCGGCCAGATCCGCAACGTGGTGCTCGTCGGCCCGAGCCAGTCGGGCAAGACCTCGCTGGTCGAGGCGCTCCTGGTGGAGGGCCAGGCGATCACCCGGGCGGGCAGCGTCGCGGACGGCACGACCGTCAGCGACTTCGACGAGGCCGAGCGCCTGCACCAGCGGTCGGTCTCGCTGGCCGTGGCGCCGGTCGTCCACGCGGGGGTGAAGATCAACCTGCTCGACACCCCGGGGTACGCCGACTTCGTGGGCGAGGTGCGCGCCGGGCTGAGGGCCGCGGACTGCGCGCTGTTCGTGCTGGCCGCCAACGAGGTGGTCGACGACGCGACGACCGAGCTGTGGCGCGAGTGCAGCGAGGTCGGCATGCCGCGGGTGGTGGTGGTCACCAAGGTCGACCACGCCCGTGCCGACGTCGACGCCGCGGTGGCGTCGGCGCAGCAGGCTTTCGGGGACCGGGTGGTCCCCGCCTTCGTGTTCGAGGGGGGTGCGCTCACCCCGCTCCTCACCGGCGCCGACGCCCGGCGCTCCGCGCTGATCGAGGGCGTGATCGAGGAGTCGGAGGACGAGGCACTGCTGGACCGCTACCTCGGTGGCGAGGAGCTCCCCGAGGAGGTGCTGCTGGTCGACCTCGAGAAGGCGGTGGCCCATGCGTCGTTCTTCCCGGTCGTCCCCGTCAGCGCCCAGACGGGCGTGGGCTGCGCGGAGCTCCTGGACCTGATGGTGCGCGCGTTCCCCTCCCCGCTCGAGCACCCGTCACCCGAGGCCTTCACCCCGGCGGGCGCACCGGCCGGCGGGCTCGAGTGCGACCCCGACGCCCCGCTGGTGGCCGAGGTCGTCAAGACCACCAGCGACCCCTACGTCGGCCGGGTCAGCCTGGTCCGGGTCTTCTCGGGCACGCTGGACGCCGACCGGCCGGTGCACGTGTCCGGACACTTCACCTCCTTCTTCGGTGAGGGCACCGGTCACCAGGACCACGACGAGGACGAGCGGCTCGGCACCCTCGCCCACCCCTTCGGCGCCGCGCAGGTGCCGGCGTCGCGGGTGGTCGCGGGCGACATCGCGGCTGTGGGGCGCCTCTCGCGCGCCGAGACCGGCGACACCCTCTCCGCGGTCGACCAGCCGCGCGTCCTGAAGCCGTGGACCATGCCCGAGCCCCTGCTGCCGGTCGCGATCGAGGCGGTGACGAAGTCCGACGAGGACAAGCTCTCCCAGGCCCTCACCCGCCTGTCCGCGGAGGAGCCGTCGCTGCGCGTCGAGATCCACCCCGAGACCCACCAGGTGCTGCTCTGGGTGATGGGCGAGTCGCAGGCCGACCTCGCCCTCGAGCGCCTCCGCGACCGCTACGGCGTGGCCGTCGAGCAGCGCGAGGTGCTCGTGCCGCTGCGCGAGACCTTCGCCGGTCGCGGCCAGGGACACGGCCGCCACGTCAAGCAGTCCGGTGGCCACGGCCAGTTCGCGATCTGCGACATCGAGGTCGAGCCGCTCCCCGAGGGCACCGGCTTCGAGTTCGTCGACAAGGTGGTCGGCGGCGCCGTCCCCCGCAACTTCATCCCCAGTGTCGAGAAGGGCGTACGGGCCCAGATGGAGCAGGGCGTACGACTCGGCTACCCGGTCGTCGACCTGCGGGTCACCCTCACCGGCGGCAAGGCGCACTCCGTCGACTCCTCCGACATGGCCTTCCAGTCAGCCGGTGCGCTGGCCCTGCGCGAGGCCGCGCGCACGGCCCCGGTGACGATGGTGGAGCCGTACGACGAGGTCGATGTGATCGTGCCGGACGACCACATCGGCACCGTCATGTCCGACCTGTCCTCGCGCCGCGGGCGGCTGCTCGGGTCGGACCGCGCCGGTGACGGGCGCACCAGCGTGCGGGCGTACGTGCCCCACCTGGAGCTCGTGCGGTACGCCGTCGACCTGCGCGCCATGACGCACGGGGCCGGGACCTTCACCCGCTCCTTCGCCCACTACGAGCCCATGCCCGAGGACCTCGCCTCACGGGTGTCGCCGCGGGCGGACGGCTGATCCTCAGTAGTACCAGGGGTACGGCGACCAGTCGGGCTCGCGCTTCTCGAGGAACTGGTCGCGTCCCTCCTGCGCCTCGTCGGTCATGTACGCCAGCCGCGTGGTCTCGCCCGCGAAGAGCTGCTGCCCGACGAGGCCGTCGTCGAGGAGGTTGAAGGAGTACTTCAGCATCCGCTGGGCGGTGGGGGACTTGCCGTTGATCTTGCGGCCCCAGTCCAGCGCGACCTTCTCCAGCTCGGCGTGGTCGACGACGCGGTTGACCGCGCCCATGCGGTGCATCGTCTCGGCGTCGTACTCGTCGCCGAGGAAGAAGATCTCGCGGGCGAACTTCTGCCCGACCTGGCGGGCGAGGTAGGCCGAGCCGTAGCCGCCGTCGAAGGAGCCCACGTCGGCGTCGGTCTGCTTGAAGCGCGCGTGCTCGCGCGAGGCGAGGGTCAGGTCGCACACCGCGTGCAGGCTGTGGCCGCCGCCGGCCGCCCACCCGGGCACCACGCAGATGACGACCTTGGGCATGAAGCGGATGAGCCGCTGGCACTCGAGGATGTGGAGGCGCGCCAGCTTGGCCTTGTCGATGACCGAGGGCTCCTCGGCGCCGGTGTCGCCGGCAGCGATCTCCTTGTCCTCGTACTGGTAGCCGGCGCGACCGCGGATGCGCTGGTCGCCGCCGGTGCAGAAGGACCACTTGCCGTTCTTGGCCGACGGGCCGTTGCCGGTGAGGATCACGCAGCCGACGTCGGCGGAGGTGCGGGCGTGCTCGAGGGTGCGCAGCAGCTCGTCGACGGTGTGGGGCCGGAACGCGTTGAGCACGTCGGGCCGGTCGAAGGCGATGCGGACGGTGCCGTGCTCCTTCGCCCGGTGGTAGGTGAGGTCGGTCAGGTCCTCGAAGCCGGGCACCTCGTCCCAGTCGGAGGGGTCGAAGATCTCGCTGACGCCGTCGATCGCACTCATGGGGTGGACGCTATCGTGTTGGATCGATCAAATCCCCGTTCGATCCAACCCGTGGCGGCGTGAAGCGCGCTCCCCCATCGCTTGGAGCAATCTGCAGTGGAGTCCTGGCCAGGTCAGCCCTACCCCCTGGGTGCGACGTTCGACGGAACCGGCACCAACTTCGCGATCTTCAGCGAAGCCGCCGAGCGGATCGAGCTGTGCTTGTTCGACGACGACGACAACGAGACCCGCATCGAGCTCAGCGAGGTCGACGCCTACGTGTGGCACTGCTACGTGCCCACGGTGCAGCCCGGCCAGCGCTACGGCTACCGCGTCCACGGCCCGTACGACCCGGCCAACGGCCACCGCTGCAACCCCAACAAGCTCCTGCTCGACCCCTACGCCAAGGCCACCGTCGGCGACATCGACTGGGACCAGGCGCTGTTCGGCTACACCTTCGGGGACCCCGACTCGCGCAACGACGAGGACTCCGCGGCCCACATGACCAAGGGTGTGGTGATCAACCCGTTCTTCGACTGGGAGGGCGACCGCCGCCTCTCGATCCCCTACAACGAGTCGTTCATCTATGAGGCCCACGTCAAGGGGCTGACCGAGCTGCACCCCGACGTGCCCGAGGAGATGCGCGGGACCTACGCCGGCGTGGCCCACCCGGCAGTGATCCAGCATCTGCAGAAGCTGGGCGTCACCGCGATCGAGCTGATGCCGGTGCACCAGTTCGTCCAGGACAGCACCCTGCTGGAGAAGGGGCTGCGCAACTACTGGGGTTACAACACCCTGGCCTTCTTCGCCCCGCACGCCGACTATGCGGCGATGGGGCGCCACGGCCAGCAGGTCCAGGAGTTCAAGTCGATGGTCAAGGCGCTGCACGCCGCGGGCATCGAGGTGATCCTCGACGTGGTCTACAACCACACCGCCGAGGGCAACCACCTCGGCCCGTCCCTGAGCATGCGCGGCATCGACAACGCCGCCTACTACCGCCTGGTCGAGGACGACCGGCGCTACTACATGGACTACACCGGTACCGGGAACTCCCTCAACGTTCGGCACCCGCACTCGCTGCAGCTGCTGATGGACTCGCTGCGCTACTGGGTCACCGAGATGCACGTCGACGGCTTCCGCTTCGACCTCGCCTCGACCCTGGCCCGTGAGTTCTATGACGTCGACCGACTGGCCACCTTCTTCGAGCTCGTCCAGCAGGACCCGGTGGTCAGCCAGGTGAAGCTGATCGCCGAGCCGTGGGACATCGGCCCGGGGGGCTACCAGGTCGGCGGGTTCCCCCCTCAGTGGACGGAGTGGAACGGCGCCTTCCGTGACACTGTGCGCGACTTCTGGCGCGGCGAGCCCTCGCTGGGCGAGTTCGCCAGCCGGATCGCCGGCTCCTCCGACCTCTATGAGCACTCCGGTCGCCGGCCCTTCGCCAGCATCAACTTCGTGACCGCGCACGACGGGTTCACCCTGCGCGACCTGGTCTCCTACAACGAGAAGCACAACGAGGCCAACGGCGAGGACAGCCAGGACGGCGAGTCCCACAACCGTTCGGACAACCACGGCGTCGAAGGCCCCACCGACGACCCCGCCATCCTGCGGGCCCGCGCCAAGGCGCAGCGGAACTTCATCACCACCCTGCTGCTCAGCCAGGGCGTGCCGATGCTGCTGCACGGGGACGAACTCGGCCGCACCCAGGGCGGCAACAACAACACCTACGCCCAGGACACCGAGATCTCGTGGGTCCACTGGGACGACGCCGACCAGCCGCTCATCGAGTTCACCGCCGCGGTGGCACGCCTGCGCCGGGACCACCCGACGTTCCGGCGCAAGCGGTTCTTCACCGGCAACGAGGTCCGTACGCCGGCCGGTGACCGGCTCAACGACATCGTCTGGCTGCACCAGGCGGGCCACCCGATGCACGACCACGAGTGGGCCGAGTCCGGACTGCTCGGGATGTATCTCAACGGCCACGGCATCGCCGGCAAGACAGCGCGCGGTGAGGAGATCATCGACGACCACTTCCTGCTCTACTTCAACGCCGGCGGCGACGCGCAGGTGACGCTGCCGCCGACCGAGTACGCCGAGGGCTGGGACGTCATCATCGACACCAGCGGCGGGGTCGTGGACGAGGCCCCCCACCCTGCCGGTACCACCCTCGAGGTCCAGGGCCGCAGCGTCGTGGTGCTGCGCGAGCACGCCGAGCCCGAGGACGAACCCGACCACTCCGTCGCTGCCTCGGTGGCCGCGATCGTGCAGCAGGCATGAGCCCCCACACGAGCGCGTCGTCGTCGGACGCCGGCGCCACGCCGGTGGCCGAAGCAGCAACCCCACGCAGGGTCCCGACCAGCACGTACCGGCTGCAGATCACCGACGGGTTCGACCTCATCGCGGCTGCCCGACAGCTGGAGTACCTCCAGGCGCTCGGGGTCGACTGGGTCTATCTGTCGCCGATCCTGGCCGCCGAACCGGGCAGTTCTCACGGCTACGACGTCGTCGCCCCCGACCGTATCGACCCCTCGCGGGGCGGGTCGCAGGCGCTGGCGACCCTCTCGGCCCAGGCCCGTCGTCTCGGCATGGGCGTCCTGGTCGACATCGTGCCCAACCACGTCGGCATCGCCACCCCGGCCCACAAGTCGTGGTGGTGGGACGTGCTCCGGCTCGGCCGCGAGTCCGAGCACGCCCAGGCCTTCGACGTGGACTGGGAGGCCGGCGAGGGCCGGATCCTGATCCCGGTGATCGGTGAGGACGACCTCGGCCCGGATGGCCGGATCGCCAACCTCAGCATCCTCGGTGACGAGCTGCACTACCACGACCATCGGTTCCCGCTGGCGCCCGGCAGCATCGAGGGCGGCCCCGAGGCCGTCCTGGACCTCGACCCCAACGACGTGCTGGATCGCCAGCACTACCAGCTCGTCGACTGGCGTCGCGGCGACAGCGAACTCAACTACCGTCGCTTCTTCTCCATCACGACGCTGGCCGGCGTACGGGTCGAGGACAGTGACGTGTTCTGGGCGGCTCACGGAGAGGTCGCGCGGTGGTTCGCCGAGGACCTCGTCGACGGTCTGCGGGTCGACCACCCCGACGGCCTGCGCGACCCCGGCGCCTATCTCGACGACCTCGCCGAGCTCACCGGCGGGGCATACGTGCTGGTGGAGAAGATCCTCGAGCCCGGCGAGCAGCTGCCGTCCTCGTGGGCCACTGCCGGGACCACCGGCTATGACGCGCTGGCGCTCGTCGACCGCGTCCTCACCGACCCCGCCGGTCAGGCACCCCTCGACGACCTCGAGGGCCGGCTGCGCGGGGCACCCGTCGACTGGCCGCAGCTGGTCCACGACCTCAAGCGCGAGGTCGCGACGGGCGCGCTGCTCGCCGAGACCAGGCGGATCGTGCGCGAGATGCGAGTCCTCGAAGTGGCCCCGCAGCACAGCGACGACGCCCTGGTCGACGCGGTCGCCGAGGTGCTGGCCTGCTTCAGTGTCTATCGCTCCTATTTGCCCATCGGGCGTGAACACCTCGACCATGCCCTGGCCGAGGCCCGCAGTCGGCGCCCCGACCTGGGCTCGGTGCTCGACGAGATCACACCCGTCCTGGCCGACGCGGACGCCGACCCGGCGAAGCGTTTCCAGCAGACCAGCGGCATGGTCATGGCCAAGGGCGTCGAGGACTGCGCGTTCTATCGCTACAGCCGGCTCACCTCGCTCAACGAGGTCGGTGCCGACCCCAGCGTCTTCTCGCTGACCACCGACGACTTCCACGCCCTGATGGTCGAGCGCCAGCGCGACTGGCCCGAGGCCATGACGACGCTGTCGACGCACGACACCAAGCGCGGAGAGGACGTACGCGCCCGCATCGCCACGCTGGCCGAGGTGCCCGAGGTGTGGGCGGGGGCGCTGGAGCGCCTGCTCGACCTGGCGCCGCTGCCCGACGCCGGCTTCGGCTCGCTGCTCTGGCAGGCCGTCATCGGCGCGTGGCCGGCCAGCCGCGAACGGCTGGCCGCGTATGCGGTCAAGGCGATGCGTGAGGCCGGAGACCACACCGGCTGGACCGACGTCGACGAGGCCTATGAGCAGGCCGTGCTCGACGCTGTCGACGCCATCTTCGACGTCCCCGAAGTCGGCCAGGTCGTCGAAGACCTGGTGGCCCGACTGGCCCGACCCGGCTGGAGCAACGCGCTCGCGGCCAAGGCTCTCGCTCTCACGATGCCGGGCGTGCCCGACGTCTATCAGGGCAGCGAGCTGTGGGAGCAGAGCCTGGTCGACCCCGACAACCGGCGCGAGGTCGACTTCGACGTACGAGCCCGGCTGCTGGCCGAGATCCGCGACGGCGCCCGCCCGGTGCTCGGCGACGGATCCGACCACAACGGTGCGAACGACGACGGTGCCGCCAAGCTGGCGCTCACCCATGCGGCCCTCGCCGCCCGCCGGGACCACCCCGAGCTGTTCACGACCTACCGACCCCTCGAGGCGACAGGTCCGCAGGCGGCGCACTGCGTGGCGTTCGACCGCGGCGGGGCGATCACCGTCGCCACCCGGCTCCCCATCGGCCTGGCTGCGGCCGGTGGCTGGGGCAACACGGCCTTGCGCCTGCCCGAAGGCACCTGGCGCGACCTGCTCTCGGGGCGTACGGTCCCCGGCGGCGAGGTCGCCCTGGGCGAGGTCCTGGGTGACCACCCGGTCGCGCTGCTGCTGCGCGCGGAGGGACCGGTCGGACCGACCGCACCGGCGCGGCGGCGCGGAGCCTACGACGTGTGGGCGCCGCACGCCGAACGACTCCGCCTGGTGCTGGACGCCGGCGGCGAGCGCCGCGAGATCGGGATGGAACGCGGATCGGACGCCTGGTGGACTCCGGTGGGGACGCTGCCTGCGGACGTGGCGGAGATGGACTACGGCTACCTGGTGGGCGACTCCGACACCCCGGTCCCCGACCCGCGGTCGCGGCGACTGCCCCACGGCGTCCACGGCCTGTCGCGGCGTTTCGACGCAGGCGCCCACGAGTGGAATGACCAGCACTGGACCGGGCGGCAGCTCGCCGGGTCGACGATCTATGAGCTGCACGTGGGCACCTTCACCCCCGAGGGCACCCTCGACGCTGCGATCGACCGGCTCGACCATCTGCTCGACATCGGGGTGGACTTCGTCGAGCTGATGCCGGTCAACGGGTTCAACGGCACCCACGGCTGGGGCTATGACGCGGTGGCGTGGTTCGCCGTGCACGAGCCGTACGGCGGGCCGACGGCGTACCAGCGCTTCGTCGACGCCTGCCATGCCAAGGGCCTGGGCGTGATCCAGGACGTCGTGCACAACCACTTCGGGCCGTCGGGCAACTACCTGCCGATGTTCGGCCCCTATCTCAAGGCCGAGGGGGAGAACCCGTGGGGCGCGGTGGTCAATTTCGACGGCGAGGGCTCCGCTGAGGTGCGGCGCTACGTCCTCGACAGCGTGCGGATGTGGCTGGAGGACTTCCACGTCGACGGGCTGCGTCTCGACGCGGTGCATGCGATCGAGGACGCCAGCGACCCGCACCTTCTGGAGGAGATGGCCGTCGAGGTGGCGCGGATCTCTGCCCACCAGCGGCGTCCGTTGACGTTGATCGCCGAGTCCGACCTCAACGACCCGCACCTGATCACCCCGCGTGAGGCCGGGGGCTTCGGGCTGGACGCGCAGTGGAGCGACGACTTCCACCATGCCGTCCACGTCGCCCTGACCGGGGAGACCGACGGCTACTACGCCGACTTCGAGCCGCTGGCTGCCCTGGCCAAGGTGTGCGAGCAGGGGTTCTTCCACGACGGGACGTTCTCGTCCTTCCGCGGCCGCGGCCACGGCGTCGCGATCGACACGGCGGCGATGCCCACCTGGCGACTGGTGGTGTGCAGCCAGAACCACGACCAGATCGGCAACCGGGCCGTCGGTGACCGGATCACCGAGAAGCTCGACGACGACCAGCTCGCCGTCGCTGCCCTGCTGACGTTGTGCGGGCCGTTCACGCCGATGCTGTTCCAGGGCGAGGAGTGGGCGGCCTCGACACCGTTCCAGTTCTTCACCTCCCACCCCGAGCCCGAACTGGGCGAGGCCACGGCCGCAGGCCGCATCTCGGAGTTCGCCCGGATGGGCTGGGACCAGGCGACCGTGCCCGACCCGCAGGACCCGGCGACGTACGAACGCTCGAAGCTCGACTGGAGCGAGCCCGGCACCGGGCGCCATGCGCGGATGCTGCAGACCTACCGGCGCCTCGCGGCACTGCGCCGGGAGTGGCCGCAGCTCACCGACCCCGCGTTCGGGTCGACCCGGTGCGAGATCGACGAGGAGGCGCGGCTGTTCGTGATGCACCGCGGCGACCTGCGGGTGGTGGTCAACTTCGCGGACGCCGAGACGCGCGTGCAGGTCCCGTCGGGGTTGCGTGTGCTCTTTGAGACCGAGACGGGCGTGGCGCTTGCGGAGTCCATGCTGGTGCTGCCGGGGCATGGCGGGGCGTTGCTGGGTCCGGTCTGAGCGGCGGGTCGGAACAAGGCGGGCTGCCCTGGCGTTGAAGGACGCATGGCACTGACCGGAGATTACGTCCCCAGCGCGACCGAGTGGGTCCGCAACAACGTGGAGGAGTACGAGGCCTCCAACGGCGAGAGGGGCGGCACGCTCCCCGGCACCGACTACCCCGTCGTCGTGATCACCTCCGTCGGCGCGAAGTCCGGCCACCTCCGCAAGAACCCGGTGATGCGGGTCGAGCGCGACGGGTCCTACCTCGCGGTGGCCTCCAAGGGCGGCGCCCCCGAGGACCCCGAGTGGGCGGCGAACTACCGCGCCCACCCCGTCGTGGAGCTCCAGGACAAGGCCGAGAAGCACACCTACGACGTGCGCGAGCTCAGCGGCGACGAGCGCGCCGAGTGGTGGGACCACGCCGTCGCCACCTGGCCGACGTACGCCGAGTACGCGGAGAAGACCGACCGCGAGATCCCGATCTTCCTGCTGACGCGCCAGGCGTAGGCCGGACACCGCTCGCGGGGAAGTCGCACCGCCGGGACGGCCCAGCCGCCACAATGCGGTGATGACCACCGTCCCGGCGGCCCTCGCCGAGCCCACCACCAGCCCGCCACGGCGCTGGACGCTGTCGCTGGTGCTCCTCAACCTCGGCGTGATGGCCGGGTGGTTCGGGCCGATCCAGGTGCTGCTCGCCCAGCAGTCCGACCGCATCGCCGGCGCCGAGCCGGGCGGGGCGAGCAAGGAGCTGCTGCTCGCGGTCGTGCTCTTCACCGGCGCGCTGGTCTCGATGCTCGCCAACCCGGTCTGGGGCGCCTTCTCCGACCGCACCCGTTCGCGTTTCGGGCGCCGCGTGCCGTGGGTCGCCGGCGGTGTCCTCGCGGGCGCGGCCGCGCTGGTGCTGCTCGCCGGCGCGACCGGACCCGTGCTGATGGTCGTGGCCTGGTGCCTGGTCCAGATCGCCCTCAACGCGGCCTGGGCCGGGGGCACGGCAGCGGTGCCCGACCAGGTGCCGGCCGACGAGCGTGGCCTGATCGGCGGCCTGGTGGCGGTGGCCGGGACGGTCGGCGTGCTGCTCGGCATCAAGACCGCGGAGATGACCGGCTCCATCGCGCAGGGGTACGTCGTCATCGCGATCACGATGACCCTGCTCGCCGTGCCGTGGGTGCTGGGCTCGCGCGACGTCCCGCTGCCGCCCGACCACCCCCTGCCCGAGATGGACTGGAAGGCGCTGCTGCGCTCCTTCTGGGTCTCCCCGCGCGAGCACCCCGACTTCGCGTGGGCGTGGATCACCCGGCTGCTGGTCAACCTCGGCAACTGGATCGCCCTCAACTACCTCTACTACTTCCTCACCGACGGCCTCGGGTTCGACGACGGGGAGGCCACGGCGAAGCTCGGGCTGCTCGTGATGATCTACGGCGCGACGACGGTGCTGTCCACGGTCGTCGTCGGCTGGTGGAGCGACCGGTCGGGGCGCCGCAAGATCTTCGTGATCTGGTCCGGGACGCTCGTCGGCGTCAGCTCGCTGGTGCTCGCGTTCGTCCAGTCATGGACCGGGGCGCTGATCGCGGCGGTGGTCCTCGGGATCGGGTTCGGCATCTACCAGGCCGTCGACTTCGCCCTCATCACCCAGGTCCTGCCGGGGGCCGGCGAGCGGGCCAAGGACCTCGGCGTCATCAACATCGCCGCGGCCCTGCCTCAGGTCCTCGCCCCCGCGATCGCCGGGCTCATCCTGGTCGGCGTACGGGCTCTCGGCGGGACCGTCGCGACGTACGGCGAGGAGTGGTCGATGGGCTACGGCGTGGTCTACGTCGTCGGGTTCGCCCTGTGCGTCCTCGGCTCGGTGCTGGTGACGCGGATCCGCTCGGTGCCCTGAACCTCACTGGCGAGCAGCCCTTCCAAGGCCGTCGCCGCCGCGGTCGCGCCGCCGTAGGTCGCGAAGTCGGCGGACAACCGGCCCGCCGCGGCTCGCAGGTCCCGGTCCTCGAGCGCCTGCCTGACGGCGTCGCGGAGGTCGTCGGCCCGCACACGGGCGAACTTCACCCGCACGCCCGCCCCGGCCCGCACCACCTGGTCGGCGACCACCGGCTGGTCGTC
>JAJPEO010000282.1 GCA_021166815.1 Nocardioides sp. | reverse complement strand
TCCCGGTCGGTGTCGTCACCGGCGCCCTGGGCGCCCCGTTCCTGCTCTGGCTGCTCGCCAGTGGCCGCACCTCCAGGAGGCTTGCATGACCATCGCACCCATCCGCCCCACCGGCACCGGACGACTCGAGGCGCGCGGCGTCACCCTCGGGTACGGCGACCGAGTGGTGGTCGCCGACCTCGACCTCGTCGTGCCCGACGGCGCGGTGACCGCCGTGGTCGGTGCCAACGCCTGCGGCAAGTCGACCCTGCTGCGCGGCCTGGCGCGCCTGTTGCGGCCCGCCGGCGGGCAGGTCCTGCTGGACGGCAAGGCCATCCACGAGCGTCCCACCCGTGAGGTCGCGCGGACCCTCGCGCTGCTGCCGCAGGGGGCTGTGACGCCCGAGGGGCTCTCGGTGCGCGAGCTGGTCGCGCGCGGTCGCCACCCGCACGCCGGCCTGCTGCGCCGCTGGTGCGAGGAGGACGACGCCGCCGTGGCCGAGGCGCTGGAGCTGACCAACACGACCGGGCTCGCCGGCCGCCCGGTCGACGAGCTGTCGGGCGGGCAGCGCCAGCGGGTGTGGATCGCGATGGCGCTCGCGCAGCGCACCGACCTGCTGCTGCTCGATGAGCCGACGACCTACCTCGACCTCGCCCACCAGGTCGAGCTGCTCGACGTGCTGCGCGAGCTGAACACCCGCCGCGGCACCACCATCGTGATGGTGCTGCACGAGCTCAACCTCGCCGCCCGCTACGCCGACCACCTCGTGGCGATGAAGGACGGCCGCCTCGTCGCCGCCGGGCACCCCAACGAGGTGGTGACCGCCCCGATGATGGCCGAGGTGTTCGGGCTGTCGTGCCGGGTGCTTCCGTGCCCGGAGTCGGCGACGCCTCTGATCATCCCCACCTGCAGCTTCCGGGCGTCGGCATGAGCACCGCGGTGGCGCTGCCGATGGTGCTCGCCGAGGTCACGGTCTCCGCGGTCGAGCGGTTGTCGCCGAGCTTCGTCCGCCTCGTCCTCGCCGGGGAGGGGTTGGCCGACATCGGCGTGGACGGACCCTGGTGGGACCAGCGGTTCAAGCTCGTCGTGCCCACGGAGGACGGCGTCCTCACCTCGGTCGAGGACGCGGACGAGACCTGGCTGGGCACCTGGGCCGACCGGCCGGTCGAGGAGCGCGGTCACATGCGCACCTACACGGTCCGCTCGGTCCTTGGGACCGGCGCCGACACGCGCGTGGTGGTCGACGTGGTCGTGCACCCGGGGGCGTCCGGGCCCGGTGGCGACTGGGCTGCCGCGGCCGTCGTCGGCTCGCGGGCGGTGGCGCTCCTGCCGAGGCGGGGCGTGCCGTTCGGCGGCATCGAGTTCACCAACCCGCCCGGCGCGGACCTGCTCCTGGTGGGTGACGAGAGCGCCGTGCCCGCCGTCTGCGCCGTCCTCGAGCAGCTGCCCGACGACGCGACCGGTGCCGCCTTCCTCGAGGTGCCGGTGGCCGAGGACATCCAGGCCGTACGCCGGCCTCCCGGAGTCGCGCTGACCTGGCTGGCGCGGGGTGTGCGCGCCCACGGGGAGGCGTTGCACGAGGCCGTGCTCGCCCACCTGGGGGCCGGGGCGCCCGCGCCGGAGATCGCCGTCGACGAGGTCGACCCGGACCTGTGGGAGACGCCCACCTGGTCGTCGTCGGGTGAGCCGCTGGAGCCCGCCTCGGGAGGGGCGTACCCGCAGCTGCACGCCTGGATCGCGGGGGAGTCCGCGATGGTGACCGGCCTGCGCCGTCACCTCGTCCGGGAGCTCGGCGTCGACCGGTCACAGGTCGCGTTCATGGGGTACTGGCGCCGCGGCGTCGCGATGAGGTCCTGACCAGGCTGCCTGACTGGCGCAGGCGCTGGTCGATGTGGTGACGGGCGATGAGCTCGATCTCGGTGGGGTTGGTGTACATGTCTCCTCCTCTCAGCGGGCGTGGAGGGTGATCGACCCGGAGGCGGTCTGCCCCCGGACCTCGAGGTGGTCCTGGCCCTCGGCGGGCTCGCCGGTGGCAGGAAGGTCCGAGCTGATGCGGCCGGACACGGTCATGAGGTCGGTCCACACGGGGGTGCCGGCCGGGACGCCGAGGTGCAGGTCGCCGCTCGCCGTCTTGAGGGTCATGCGGCCCCGGCGTGCCTCGAGGACGCGCAGGTCGCCGCTGCCGGTGGTGAAGGCGAGGTCGGCCGAGAGCCGGTCGACCTGGGCGTCGCCCGAGCCGGTCTTGATGGCGACCTCCTCGTTGGCCTCGCCGATGGCGACGTCACCGCTGCCGGTCGCGACGAACGCCGCCGCAACCACGCTGCCGAGACGGACGTCGCCCGAGCCGGTCTTGGCGTGCAGGCTCGCGCACGCGGCGACGTCGACGGCCCCCGAACCGGTCTGGATGTCGACCTCACCGGCCAGGTCGGCCACGACGACGTCGCCGGAGCCCGTACGCGCCCAGACCTCTGCGAGGTCGCCGCGGGTCCGGACGTCGCTGCTGCCGGTCTTGACGCCCAGGCGCGAGCCGTGAGGGACCTCGACGACGACCGACGCCCGGGGCTCGCGACCGAGGAAGCCGCCGCGGTGCGACGGGGCGAGCACGGACAGGCGCTCGCCCTCCCACTCGACGGTGAACTCCTCGGCGCGCTCGCCGGTGATCTCCAGGCGCGTGGTGGTCGTGTCGGAGGCGGTCACCTCGACGTGGCCCCGGCCGTTCTCGACGTAGAGGTCGATGGGGCCGGGTGTCTCGAACGTGCGGTGCAGGGTCGTGTCCGACATGGTCGTCTCCAGGGTGTGTTCGTCCCGCGGACCAGCCGGTCGGCTGCTCCGCTGTGGTGCGTGCTCGGGGTCGGCCGGGGTCAGACCCAGCCGGACATCCGCTTCCTGCCCTCCTGTCGGCGGCTCGCGAAGGGGTCGTAGCCGACGAAGGGGATGCTGCTCAGGTCGATGTCCACGTTGATCGCGTGCTCGGACGTCGCCGCCCGGACCACCTGGACCAGCCAGGTGTTGAGGCTCTGGCCGGCGGCCGCCGCACGCTCCTCGGCGCGGGCCTTGACCGACTCGGGGATGCGCAGGGTGATGCGTGCGGAGTCGCCCTCCTCCTCCGCGGCCGGGGGCGTGGGAGGCGCGGGCGGCAGCGGCGCGGGGGCCGCGGCGGCCTCGACCACGAACTCCAGGTCGCGCCCGGCCAGGCGTACGTCCACGCCACCGGACGGCAGCTCGGCCGAGAGCTCGGCCGCGGCCTGGGAGATGGCCTCCATGAGGGCGAGGCGGGCGCTGGGGTCGAGCGCGTACGACAACCGCTCGGCAGCCTGGCGCAGCTCGTCACCACCGGCCTCGGCCGCGGCCCGGAGGTCCCGGCGGAGGTGGTCGACGTACGGCGTGATGTCCATGTGCATCACAGTGACATCATAATGATGTCATGTCAAGGGTCACATGATGTCGCGCTGGCGTCGTGCTGTCTCAACGGCAACGGCCCCGGATCTCCACCCGAGTGAGTGGAAGTTCCGGGGCCGTGGCCGTGGTGCGTCAGAGGTCGAACAGCGAGTCCGCCGCGTTGATGTCCACGTCCGTACGGGGCGTGTGCGTCGCGCCGCTCGACGGAGCCGGGGCGGCCGGAGCCGCTGCCTGGGGCTCCTCGGCTGCCGGCTCCTCGGGCGCCTCCGCCGCGGCCGGCTCGGTGGCAGGCTCCTCGTCGTTGGCGTCGAGCACCGTCTCCGGGTCGCGACCGGCCACGACCTGAGCCGCCTGGCTGACCTCGGCGCCGCTGGGGGCAGCCGGGGTCTCGGCGACCGGTTCAGCCGGCTCCTCGGCTGCGGGCTCCTCCACCGACTGCTCGGCGACGGGCTCCTCGGTCGACTCCTCGACTGCAGGCTCCTCGACGACCGGCGTGGCCGCGGCAGCGGGGGTCGCCGCGGGCGCGGACTCGACGGCCGGGGCGGCGATGTCGAACAGCGAGCCCAGCGCGTTGATGTCGACGTCGGTGGCCGGCGTGGAGGCCGTACCGCTCGACGCGACGGCCGGGGCGGCAGCCTCCGCAGCAGGGGCAGCAGGTGGAGCTGACTCCTCGACGGGAGCCGCCTCCTCGACGGGAGCGGCCTCTTCGACGGGAGCCGCCTCCTCGGCCACCGGAGCCTCGGCCGCAGGGGCCTCCTCGACCGGGGCAGCCGCTGCCTCGGGCGCAGCCGGGGCCTCGATGTCGAACAGCGAGCCGCCGGCACCCAGGTCGATCGACGGGGCAGGTGCCGCGGCCGGCTTCTCGGCTGCCTTGGGCTCAGCGCGCTTCTCCGCCGGCTTCTGGGCCGGCTTCTCGGCAGGGGTGGGCTCGGCCTTGGCCGCCGGCTGGGCCGGTGCCTCGGCGGGGATGTCGAACAGCGAGCCGCCCGCACCCAGGTCCGTCTTCGGAGCCTCCGCCTTGGGAGCCTCCGCCTTCGGTGCGTCAGCCACCTTCTCGGGGGTCGATCCGGTGGCCTGCTCACCGCTGGCCGGGATGTCGAAGAGGGAGCCGCCGCCATCGGAGACGTTGTTGGCGGCCTCCGCCTTCTCGGCCTCCTCCGCCGGGGTGCCGGCGGTCTTGGCCTCGGTGGGAGCCGGGGTGTCGAACAGCGAGCTGCTGTCGTCGAACAGCGAGCCGGAGGCACCGGCGCCCGCGCCGACGTCGGCCGGCTTGGCCACGGTGTCCTCGGAGAGGGTCACGTCGCCGGCCTCGGGCTCGGCCTTCGTGGCGACGTCGGCCTTGGCCGCAGGGGCCGCAGCCGCAGGGGTCGCTGCCGGGGCAGCACCCGCCGCAGCGCCCTGGCCCGGCGCCAGCTTGGTGGCCTGCTCGCCCTTGACGGACGCAAGCAGCATCTGGGCGACGTCGAGGACCTCGACCTCCTCGCGAGCGCCACCGTTGGCCTGCTCGGAGGTGAGCCCGTCGGCCAGCATCACGCGGCAGAACGGGCAGCCCACGGCGATCTGGTCGGCGCCGGTGGCCACGGCCTCCTTGGTGCGGTTCATGTTGATCCGCTCGCCGATGGTCTCCTCCATCCACATACGCGCGCCGCCGGCGCCGCAGCAGAAGGACTTCTCGGAGTGACGCTCCATCTCGACGTACTCCGCGCCCGGCAGGATCTGGAGCAGGTCGCGCGGGGGCGAGTAAACCTGGTTGTGACGACCGAGGTAGCAGGGGTCGTGGTAGGTGATGGAGCGCTTCTGCGCGCCGGCGCCTTCCTTGACGGGCGTGAGCTTGCCCTCGCGCACCAGCCGGTTGAGCAGCTGGGTGTGGTGCACGACCTCGAGCTCGATGCCGAACTCCTTGTACTCGTTCTTGAGCGTGTTGAAGCAGTGGGCGCAGGTCGAGACGACCTTCTTGACCTTG
This sequence comes from Nocardioides sp., assembly GCA_021166815.1. Classification (GTDB taxonomy): domain Bacteria; phylum Actinomycetota; class Actinomycetes; order Propionibacteriales; family Nocardioidaceae; genus Nocardioides. Next base: position 3,007 of record JAJPEO010000282.1, on the reverse strand, counting down.
TACTCCTTGAACGTCTCGACGTTCTGCTGGGCCAGGCCCTGGAAGACGAACTCGTTGCCGGCGCGGCGAGCCGAGTCGCCGGTGCAGGTCTCGCCGTTGCCCAGGACGCCGAAGGAGACGCCGGCGATGTTGAGCAGCTCGGCCACCGCGCGGGTGGTCTTCTTGGCGCGGTCCTCGTAGGCGCCGGCGCAGCCCACCCAGAACAGCCAGTCGACCGACTCGAGGGACTCGAGGTCCTCGCCGACCACGGGCACGTCGAAGTCGAGGCCCTGGGCCCAGTCCATGCGCGCGTTGGGCGACATGTTCCAGGGGTTGCCCTTGTTCTCCAGACCCTTGAACAGCTGGTTGAGCTCGGCCGGGAAGTTGGCCTCCACGAGCACCTGGTAGCGGCGCATGTCCATGAAGTGGTCGACGTGCTCGATGTCGACGGGGCACTGCTGGACGCAGGCGCCGCACGAGGTGCAGGACCACAGCGCGTCGGCGTCGATGACGAAGTCGCCGCCCTCGGGGTTGTAGAACCACTGCTCGTCGTCGCTGCGGGTGCCGACGAGCTGGCGGCCGGCCGCGTCCGCGACGGCAGGGTCGCGCTCGAGCAGGGCAGTGGCCGCTTCGCTGCCCTCGCCGCCGGCGTTGACGTACGGGGCCTTGGCGTACGCGTGCTCGCGCAGGGCCATCATCATCAGCTTCGGCGACAGCGGCTTCTCGGTGTTCCACGCGGGGCACTGGCTCTGGCAGCGGCCGCACTCGGTGCAGGTGGTGAAGTCGAGGATGCCCTTCCAGGAGAAGTCCTCGACCTTGCCGACGCCGAGCACCGACTCCTCGTCGAGGTCGTCGATGTCGTCGAGGGTGACCGGCTTGCCCGCGGAGGTGAGCGGCTTGATCGCGCCGAGGGCCGTACGGCCGCTGGACTCACGCTTGAAGAAGATGTTGAACCACGCGGTGAAGCGGTGCCACGCGATGCCCATCGTCAGGTTGGAGGAGATGACGATCAGCCACAGCATCGCCGAGGAGACCTTGACCATGGCCACGAAGAAGACGATGTTCTCCAGCGCCTGGGTGCTGGCGGGGTAGAACAGGTCGTAGACGACGTGGCTCAGCGGGAAGTGCAGCTCGGTGCTGTCGTGGAGCTTGTACTCGGCACCGCGGATGAACAGGATCGCCGCGCTCTCGAGCAGCACCATGAACTCGACGAAGTAGGCCTGCCACATGGTCGACCCGAAGAAGCGGCTCTTGCGGCCGAGCTGCTGGGGACGGTGCGTGAGGCGGTAGATGATCAGCGGGATGATCCCGAGGGTGCCGAGCAGGCCGAGGATCTCGGCGGTCCAGCCGTAGATGTACCACTTGCCGAAGACCGGGATCTCGAAGTACGGGTCGAACAGCTGGACGAAGCCGGCCGCGACCGCCGAGGACAGGAACAGGAACGCCGCGAACGCGAACCAGTGCAGCACGCCGACCCAGGTCCACTGCAGCATGCGCGTGTGGACGAAGGTCTCCTTGAGCATGGTGACCAGGCGGGCAGCGGGGTCGTCCGTGCGGCCCAGCGCCGGCTGGCCCATCCGGATCACGGCCAGCATGCGCCGCACCGCGAGCGCGGTGAGCGTGACGCCCACCACCGTGAAGGCGAGCGAGACGACGATCGCGACAATCTGCATCAGGGACAGCTCCTGTATGTGGACGTACTGGCCCGGAGCCTATTGCCCATGACGCGGAGTGGGCAGGCCGTTCGGGGGTGACATGAATCCTATTCCGCGAGCCAGGCCTACCCGCGGCGCACGCCGACCACCTTCCCGCTGCGCGACAGGGTGACGGTCATCCGGACCTTCGACCGGGAGGCCGTCCGCGCGCAGTAGGTGAACTCCTGGCCCAGCCGCTGCCACGGCTGGCCGAGGCGGCGCATCAGCGCCGTGGTGCCCAGACCCTTGCCAGCGGCCCGCCGGAACGCCCGGACCGTACGCCGCTCCCCGGGGTTGCGGCACGAGTCGGGCGCGATGCCGTACGCCCGCTCCCACGTCTGGAGGTAGGCCTCCGCGCCACGGGCCAGGTCGGTGCGCAGGGCGCTGCCGTCCGCGCCGGCGACGTGGGCGGCGTCCTCCACCCAGTCGGGGTAGAGGCCGTAGTGGGCCACCCCGTCGCGGTTGACGTCGTAGACCCGGCGGCCGCTGCGCTGCTGCTGGACGCGGACGCCGCCGACGCTGGTGAACGGATAGGTCACGGGGTTCCTCGCGTCCGCGCCGCGCGGGTCGCCCTGGGCGCCGAAGCCGTTCATGTCCGACCCGAACCCGAACCCGAAGTAGTAGCGCCGGTCGGCCCACCGCACGTGCTGGCGCCACTTGTCGACGAACCCGGTCGAGTCACCGGCGTACGGAGCGACGAACCCGCCGAGGCGGTAGATGCGGGGGTAGGCGTCGGGCGTGGACCACGAGTGCGAGGAGATGACGCCGACGGGCCGGCCGCGGCCCTGCTGGCGCTCCATGAACGCCAGCGCGGCGTTGCGCCCCTCGACGCTCATGTGGTCGGGGTCGAACAGGATGCGCTGGTCGATCATCTCCGAGAGCAGCGCGCGGCCCATCTCGGTCAGGCCCATCTGGTTGCAGTGCGGGCCGGCGGGGTAGAGCGGCAGCGGCTGCACGGTCGAGCCGAACAGCTGCATGATCGCGCCGAAGATGGCGTCCTGGGCGGGCACCTCGTTCTTGCCGAGCACGTCACCGAGGTTCGGCTGCTGGAGCTTGTCCTCCTGGCCGGGGGCGTTCGAGGTCGGGCACTGCTTCATCCGCAGGAACGAGCCCGTGGACAGGAAGTTGCCGAGGTTGGTGAGGTTGCCGGTCGCGCCCGCGTCACCGGCCACTCCGGTGAAGGCGTTGTCGAACTTGTTGGTCAGCTCCATCTGGCTGACGCCGAGGCGGCGCATCTCGCGCAGCTCGGCGCGCATCTGCTCCGCCGTGCACGTCGGCCGGCCCGCGGTGACGTTGCACCCGAGCGTCGCGGACGTCTCGATGCCCATGACCAC
>JAJPEO010000214.1 GCA_021166815.1 Nocardioides sp. | reverse complement strand
CGGTCCGGCGAGCGCTACGGCCTGGGCCAGGCCAACCGGCCGATGGACACCAACGCCGACCGGGCCGCGTACTCCTGGATGACGCCCTTCGGCCTGTCGACGCCCGCCCAGTGGGTCGCGATGTTCGCCCAGCGCTACATCCACGAGTTCGGGGCCTCGTCGGAGGACTTCGGCCGCGTCGCCGTCCTCGACCGCAAGCACGCCGCGACCAACCCGAACGCGTGGTTCCACGAGCGTCCGATCACGTTGGAGGAGCACCAGGCGTCGCGGTGGATCGCCGAGCCGCTGCACCTGCTCGACTGCTGCCAGGAGACCGACGGAGGGCAGGCGCTCGTCGTGGTCTCCGCCGAGCGCGCCAAGGACCTGCCCCACACGCCGGCCGTCGTGGTCGGCGCCGCGCAAGGATCCGGAGAGGATCAGCACATGATGACGTCGTACTACCGACCCTCCATCTCGGGCATCCCCGAGATGGGCCTGGTCGGCGACCAGCTGTGGCAGCAGAGCGGCCTGCGGCCGTCCGACATGGACGCCGCGATCCTCTACGACCACTTCACCCCGTTCGTGCTGTCCCAGCTCGAGGAGCTCGGCTTCTGCGGGCGCGGCGAGGCCAAGGACTTCATCGCCGACGGCCACCTCGAGCTCGACGGCTCGCTGCCGACCAACACCCACGGCGGCCAGCTCGGCGAGGCGTACCTCCACGGCATGAACGGCATCGCCGAGGCCGTGCGCCTGGTCCGCGGGACCTCGGTCAACCAGCCCGGAACCGTCGACAACGTCGTCGTGACCGCCGGCACCGGCGTGCCCACCAGCGGCCTGGTCCTGGGAGCGGACCGATGAGGCCCGCGGTCGAGGGGTGGTTCACCACCGGCGACGAGCCCGCGCTGGTCGGGTCGCAGTGCCGCTCGTGCGGGCACGTGGCCTTCCCCAAGGAGACGGTCTTCTGCAAGAACCCCGCGTGCGCCGGCGACGAGTTCGACGACGTCGAGCTGTCGCGCCGCGGCCGCGTGTGGTCGTACACCGACGCGCAGTACCAGCCGCCGGCCCCGTACGTCCCGCGCACCGACCCGTACGAGCCGTTCGCGATCGCCGCGGTCGAGCTGCCCGAGGGCCTTGTCGTGGTCGGCCAGGTCGCCGACGGGTTCGGCACCGCCGACATCTCGGTCGGCACGGAGGTCGAGCTCGTGGTCGAGCCCCTCGACGAGGAACTTCTCATCTGGCGTTGGAGGCCCCTGTGAACAGCACTGCCATGAGCCCCGGTAGGAGCACCGTGCGACCGGTGACGATCGCCGGAGTCGGGATGCACCCCTGGGGCAAGTGGGGTCGCCCGTTCGTGGAGTACGGCGTCCACGCCGCGCGAGCAGCCCTGGCCGACGCGGGCATCGACTGGACCGACGTCGACCTCGTCGTGGGCGGCGAGACCGTCCGCGGCGGCTACGCCGGCTACGTCGCCGGCTCGACCTTCGCCCAGGCCCTCGGCTGGAACGGCGCGCGCGTCGCGACGTCGTACGCCGCATGTGCCACCGGTGCCCAGGCGCTCGACACCGCGCGGAGCCGGATCCTGGCCGGCATGGCCGACGTCGCCCTCGTGGTCGGCGCCGACACCACGCCGAAGGGCTTCCTCGCGCCCAACGCGGGGGAGCGGTGGGACGACCCCGACTGGTTGCGCTTCCGCCTGGTCGGCATGACCAACCCGGCCTACTTCGCGCTCTACGCCCGGCGCCGCATCGACCTCTACGGCGCGACGCCGGAGGACTTCGCCGCGGTGAAGGTCAAGAACGCCCGCCACGGCCTGGCCAACCCCAACGCGCGCTACCGCAAGGAGGTCAGCGTCGACGACGTCCTCGGCAGCGCCGTGGTCGCCGACCCGCTGCACCTGCTCGACATCTGCGCGACCAGCGACGGCGGCGCGGCCGTCGTGCTGGTCAGCGACCGCTTCGCCAAGGAGCGCGGGCTCACCGACGGAGTGAAGGTCCGCGCGATCTCCACCGTCACGCCGACCTTCCCGCAGACGGTCCTGGACATGCCGTACCTCTCCACCGAGTCCTCCTCCGTGGTGCCCGCAGGCGACGCGACCTTCAAGGAGTCGCTCGCCCGCGCCGCCTACGAGGAGGCGGGGATCTCTCCCGAGGACGTCGACGTCGCCGAGGTCTACGACCTCTCGACCGCCCTGGAGCAGGACTGGATCGAGGACCTCGGGCTGTGCGCCCGCGGTGAGGCCGAGCAGCTGCTGCGCGCCGGTGACACCACCATCGGCGGCCGGATCCCGGTCAACCCCAGCGGTGGCCTGGCGTGCTTCGGCGAGGCCGTGCCGGCCCAGGCGCTCGCGCAGGTCTGCGAGCTCACCTGGCAGCTCCGCGGCCAGGCCGAGGGTCGTCAGGTCGAGGGTGCGCGGGTCGGCATCACCGCCAACCAGGGCCTCTTCGGCCACGGCTCCTCGGTGATCGTCTCCCGCTGACGCAACCTTGCTCCCTGAGCTGCGAGGAGTCGCCGGCGCAACCTTGCTCCCTGAGGTGCGAGGAGTCGCCGGCGCAACCTCGCTCCCTGAGGTGCGAGGAGCGTCAGCGACGAGCCTCGAAGGGGCATCGCCGTACGAACCCCGGAATGCCGTGAACTTCCGCACACCCGCGTGGAGATTCCCGACTCAGAGCGGCAAGACCGCCAGATCTCGACTTGCGACCCGACCCCGCGCCCGTGAGAGAACGGAACGCATGAGTACGTCGACGCACCCCCAGGCGCCCCAAGAACCCAGTCCCGAGCAGGCAGGCCTGAGACCCGGCGCGAGGATCGCCGCACCCCGCGTCTTCTGGCCCTCCGCCGTCATCGTCGCGGTCGTCGTCGCGCTCGCGCTGGTCGCGCCCGAGCAGCTCGGGTCGTCCCTGCAGAAGCTCAACGACACCGTCATCGGCGACCTGGGGTGGTACTACGTCCTCATCGTCAGCGGTTTCGTCCTCTTCGCCGCCTGGCTGGTGCTCTCGCCCATGGGCGACATCGTGCTGGGCAGGGACGACGACGAAGAGCCGGAGTTCGGGCTGAAGTCGTGGTTCGCGATGCTGTTCGCCGCGGGCATGGGCATCGGCCTGGTCTTCTGGGGCGTGGCCGAGCCGCTCAACCACTTCGCCGCTCCGGCGCCGGGCACCGCCGAGACCGAGCCCGCCGCTGCGCGCTCGGCCATGGACACGACCTTCCTCCACTGGGGCCTGCACGCGTGGGCGATCTACGTCGTCGTCGGCCTCGCGCTGGCGTACGCCGTGCACCGCCGCGGTCGTCCCGTCTCGATCCGCTGGGCGCTCGAGCCGCTGCTGGGCGACCGCGTGAAGGGGACGCTCGGCGACGTCATCGACGTCATCGCGATCGTCGGAACGCTCTTCGGTGTCGCGACCTCGCTGGGCTTCGGCGTCAGCCAGCTCTCCGCCGGCCTCACCTACGTCGGCGCCGTCGACGAGGGCTCGACCGCGCTCAAGGTCGGCCTGATCATCGCCATCACGGCCGTCGCCGTGGTCTCCGTCGCGACCGGCGTGGAGAAGGGCATCAAGTGGCTGTCCAACATCAACATGGGCATGGCCGCGGTGTTCCTCGTCGCGGTGGCGATCCTCGGCCCGACCGTCTTCATCCTGGGCGACTTCGTCCAGCAGCTCGGCTCCTACGCGCGCAACTTCTTCGACCTGTCCTTCCGCACGCTGAGCTTCCAGGGCGAGGACGGGCAGAAGTGGATGTCGGCCTGGACGATCTTCTACTGGGGCTGGTGGATGAGCTGGGCACCCTTCGTCGGCGTCTTCATCGCGCGCATCTCGCGCGGCCGGACGGTGCGTGAGTTCGTCACCGGCGTGCTGCTGGTGCCGACCCTCGTCACCTTCCTGTGGTTCTCCGTCCTGGGCGGCTCCGCGATCTACCGCGAGATGTTCGGTTCCGGCGGCCTGGTCGGCAAGGGCGGCGTGGTGTCGACCGACATGGCGCTCTTCCAGTTCCTCGACGGGCTCCCTGCGTCCGGCCTGCTCAGCGTGATCGCCATGACGCTCGTCGTCATCTTCTTCGTCACCAGCGCCGACTCGGGCTCGTACGTCGTGGGCATGCTCTCGACCGGTGGCGAGGCCGTCCCGCCGCTGTGGACCCGCGTCTTCTGGGCCGTCCTCTCGGGCGCCATCGCCGCCGCCCTGCTGGTCGCCGGCGCGGTCGACGGGGGCGACGGGCTCGGCGCCCTGCAGACCATGGCGATCCTCCTCGCCGCGCCCTTCAGTGTGGTGATGGTCGCGATGGTCTTCTCGACCGCCAAGGCGCTGCTGCGTGAGCACCGGCTGATCCAGCGCGCCGAGCGGCGCCTCTTCGCCGACGAGGTCGCGGGGCACGTCGCCCGCAGCAACGGCACGGGCACCCGACCCGCGGACGGTCGGGACGCCGTACGCAGCCCCGCGGACGCCTGACGCGTCACGCGCCCGTGACACTCTGGGGTCATGGCCAACCGACTCGCCCACGCGACGAGCCCCTACCTCCTCCAGCACGCCGACAACCCGGTCGACTGGTGGGAGTGGGGGCCTGACGCGTTCGAGGAGGCCAGGCGGCGCGACGTCCCCGTCCTGCTGAGCGTCGGCTACGCCGCCTGCCACTGGTGCCACGAGGTTCCTGGCTTGGCGGCTGTCGACGGAAATCTGCGAAACCGCAGGTCAGCGGCCTAGTCGCGGTTCGTGTCGGATCGGCGAATGCCGCCGTTGGACACCGATTCCGGGGCTTCGTGCATCACTCTCGTGCATCACTTTGGCCCCATCACTGGCGACCCAGTGGCAGCCGATCAGAGAAGGTCGGCGAGCAGGTTCGCGCCCGGTAGCAGCGAGCGAGCCGATGGTCCGGGGGACCATTCTGCTCGGGTGCGGGCGATGAGGTCCAGCGCCTGGAGCTGGTGCGCAAGATGACGCAGCTCGTCCTCCACGTCACGGGTGGTGATGGGCTTCCCGCCGCGGCTCCACCCGTGGCCGAGCAGGGGGTGGACTTCGGCGGCGAGCTCGGTGACCTGAAGCGGGCCGCGGGCCGCGACCAATGCCACGGCACGTTCCGCGATCATGGTGTGGAACGCGCCTTCGCCGAACCAGGACCTGAGGCGACGTACGGTCTCGAGCTCGTCGGCTGCCGCCTTCGTGGGGCGCAGGACGCCGTTGACGAGGCGCACCAACCGCACGTGTCGCAACAGGTCGTGCAGGAGGGCCAGCGGGAGCAGGTCCTCCTCGATCGAGGCGGGTCGTCCCATCGGATTCCAGCCGGGGCGCTGTTCCTGCACGGCGCGGACCACTGTTCGGGGCAGCCGGCCACCAGGGGTGAGTTTGACGCCATTCGCGAGCAGGTCCAGCACGA
>JAJPEO010000203.1 GCA_021166815.1 Nocardioides sp. | reverse complement strand
CAGCAGCGCGCCGAGGTCGTCGGCGGCCGACCCGGTGTCGGGGTGGAAGCCGCCGAGGCCGAGCAGGTCCATGAGGGGGCTGGTCACAGGGTTGGCGCCCAGGCCGTCGAGCAGGCCGCCACCGCCGTCGACGAGCGCCTGCACCACCTCGGGATGGTCCTCGAGGTAGGACACGAGGTCCGCGAGGATCTCGTCGCGGTTGGCGTAGGCACCGACCCCGAGGGCCAGCGCGAGGGTGGGGTTGGCGAGCAGGACCCCGGCCCCGAGGACGACGGCGCCGGGCAGGGCGAACCCGACGGCGAAGCCCAGGCCGTAGTGGAGCGCGTCGATCGCCCTGGCCCGCACGTCGTCGGCGATCTCGTAGAGCTCGACGACGGCGACGAAGCACAACGCCTGGCCCTCGATCACCGCGGCACGCGCGACCAGGCCGCGGGGGCCGTACGTCGCGGAGAGGATGGCCTCCTCCGCAGCCGCGAAGGTGCCGGGGCTCAGGACGGCCGAGGCGAGCAGGTCGCCGTCGGCGGCCTCGAGCTTGTCGTCCCACGCATAGCCCAGCAGCGTCGGCCCGAGCGAGCCGTAGAGCTCGCCCAGGGCGCGGATGTCGTCGTACCTCGCGTGGATGCCGTTGGCTCCCCCGGTCACCGAGATCGCGGGCCCGGGGCGCCCGGCGAGGTCGTCGTCGTCGGGGGTGCGCGCGTCGGTGGTGACGGTGTGCGGCTCGGTCATCGCTCGTCACCTCCGGACCGCGCGCCTCGGACGACGTCGGCGGCGAACGGCTCGAGCAGGGTGCTGAGCTCGGCGGTGCTGCGCCGACGCAGGAGAGTGGTGGCCGACGGGCCCGGGGTGACCTCGTGCCAGGCGTCGGCGAACCGGACCCAGCTCAGCACCGCCGGTGCCTCGTCCTCGTGACGTCTCCCGCACAGCACCCGCAACCGCCCGACCGACCTCTGCACGAGCACGGCAAGCAGGCCGGCGGCCTGGTCGGGCGGGAGGGCGTGCGGGCGGTGCGGGAGATGGTGGGGGTCGTCGCTGTCGGCGACCAGGACCTGGCCCTCGTAGGCCTGGACCATCCCGGCGACGAGGTCGGGCCGCTGCTCGGCGATCGCCTTGCGGGCGCCGAGGAACAGCTCGGTGGGCAGCGAGACCCAGCCCGGCAGCGGCACCGCGTCGGCTGCGTCGTCCTCGTCGAGCGTGACGGTGCGGGTGACCTGGGAGTGCCAGAGCGCCGCGTCGAACCACGCCAGCTCGAAGTCGGCGCCGCCCGAGGTGGACAGCTGCGCGACGAGTCGCCCCTCGATGCCGAGCCACGAGCGCAGCGCCACGGCACCGTGGGCGCGGACCTGGCTGAGGTCGACCTGCACGAACCCGGTGCCGCCCGCCAGCACCCTCAGGGCGTACGCCACACCTGCGTCGAGCTCGCCCTCCCGCACGAGGCCCCGCTCGGCCAGGGCCGCCACGGCCCCGGTCGGGCCTGCGTCGCTCGCGCGCGCCACGGCGTCCTCGACCTGTGCCGCCGCGGCGGCCGTCGCTCCACCCGAGAGCCGGTCGGCCAGGCGGCCCGTCGCGGCGTCGAGGCGCAGTGGCAGCGGGACGTCCCCGGCGAGCCGGGCGGCCGCGACGAGCTCGGCGAGGTCGAGCCTCACTCGACGCGGCAGCCCGGGGTGCTCGAGCGCCGGGGGCTCGGGCTCAGCGCCGGCGCGGACGACGACGACCGGGCTCACAGCCGGATCCCGGGGAGGAGGTCGGGCACGTCGAGCCAGTCCTTGTGACCCGGCGGCGGGGTCTCGGTCGCGGCGATGCGCCGGTCGTCCTCGTCGCCGGGGTCGAGCGCGTCCTTGATGCCGTCGAGGACCGCCTTGGCGGCGTCGCGCACCCGGTCGAGGGCGGAGGCGATGATGGCCCGCGCCTGGCGCTCGATCGAGGCGATGAGGTCGAGGAGCTCCTCGACGCGGTCGGCGTGCTCGCGCACCCGCCGGGCAGCCTCCTCGTAGTCGCCGGCAACCCTGACCAGCTCGTCGTGCCGGTCGCGGGCCGCGGCGCGCATCCGGTCCGCGGCGACGGAGCGCCACTCGACGGAGTCGCTGCGGCTCAGCAGCTCGGTCGCCTGCACCCGGAGTGCCTCGGCGCGCTGCTCCAGCCTCGTGGCGATCTCGCGGATCCTGCTGGGCTCGCCGTACATCCGGCCTCCTCGTCTCGACGTTGCCTCGACGTGCTGCCCGCTTCCTACCCCCGGGCGGACGGCGCAAACGTGGAGGACGAGATCAGGGGAGACTAGGAGTTGCGCTCGTGCACCAGCCGCAGGCCCTGGAGGGTCAGGGCCGGCTCGTGGACGTCGAAGCAGGAGCACTCCTCGAGCACGAGCGGGGCGAGGTGACCGGTCGCGATCACGGTGACGTCGGAGGCAGGGACGCCGAGCTCGCCGATGATCCGGGCGACCAGGCCCTCGACTTGGGCGGCGACGCCGAAGACCATGCCCGACTGCAGCGCCTCCACGGTGTTCTTGGCGATCACCGAGCGCGGGCGGGCGAGCTCGACCTTGCGCAGCTGCGCACCCCGCCGGCCCAGGGCCTCGAGCGAGATCTCGATGCCCGGGGAGATCACCCCGCCGACGTACTGGCCCCGGCCGTTGACGACGTCGAAGGTCGTGGCGGTGCCGAAGTCGACGACGATGGCGGGGCCGCCGTGGAGCGCCGCGGCGGCCCCGGAGTTGACGATGCGGTCCGCGCCCACCGCCCGGGGGTTGTCCAAGAGGATAGAGATGGCGG
>JAJPEO010000172.1 GCA_021166815.1 Nocardioides sp. | reverse complement strand
AGGTCCTCGAGCTGGTAGCGGCAGGAGAAGCCGTCGGCGAGCACGACGGCGTCGGGAGCCGCGCGCACGGCGGGCAGCAGCTGGGTCTCGGCGACGGCGACCGAGACGTCGTAGTGGCCGGGTTCCATCCCGAAGTCGCCGGCCAGGCCGCAGCAGCCGCCGATCCGGACGACCGTGGCGCCGGCGCGACGCAGCAACGCCTCGTCGGTCTCCCAGCCCAGCAGCGAGGCGTGGTGGCAATGCGGCTGCGCGACGACCGTGACCCCGGTCAGGTCCGGCAGCGGCAGGTCGAGGCGGGTCACGAGCTCGGCGAGGGTGAGGAGCCGTTCGCCGCCGGGACGCTCGCGCAGGGCGGCGAGGCACGACGGCTCCAGCGCGACGACCGGCACGTCCGAGGCGAGGTACGGGCCCAGCACGCCGAGCGCGTCGGTCGAGCGCCGGGCGGCCTCGTCGAGCTGCCCGGTCGAGTGCCAGGTGAGGCCGCAGCAGGCGTGCTCGGGGACCGCGGCCACCGACAGGCCGTGGGCGTCGAGGAGCCGCACCAGAGCGGCAGCAGGCCCGTGACCGAGGTGGGCGGTGAACGAGTCGGCCCACAGCCAGACGTCCGGGGTGCCGTCGGGAGTGCGGAGTGGGAGGTCGCGCCGCGACGCCAGCCGCGGCAGCGAGCGGCGCGCGTCGACCCCCGCGAGCCGCTTGGCGACACCCGAGAGTGGACCCGCGGCCAGCCGCGAGAGCCCGGCCGCGCCCGGCACCCGGTCGAGGCGTTCGAGCCACAGCGGCAGCCGCCCCAGGGTGTAGTGGGTGCGCGGTCGGCGGCGGCCGGCGTACTGCTGGTCGAGGACCCGGGCCTTGTAGGTGCCCATGTCGACGCCGGTGGGGCAGTTCGTCGCGCACCCGCGGCACGACAGGCACAGGTCGAGCGCCTCGTGGACCGCGGGGTCGTCGAGCCCGCAGACGAGGGTGCCGTCGAGCGCCTCCTGCAGCACCCGCGCCCGGCCGCGCGTGGAGTCCTTCTCGTCGCGCGTGGCCTGCCACGACGGGCACATCACGTTGAGCGACGGCCCGGCCACGCAGGCACCGACGCCCGTGCAGCGGTGCACGTCGGCAGCGAGCGACGGCGCGCGGAGGTCGAGCACCGGGCGACGTACGGCGCGCAGGTCGGCGTCCATCGGCACGGGGTCCACCACCACGCCCGGGTTGAGGACCCCGGCAGGATCGGCGATCGCCTTGGCCGCGGCGAACAGCGCCAGCGACCGCTCGTCGTACATCAGGGGCAGCAGCTCCGAGCGCGCCCGCCCGTCGCCGTGCTCCCCCGACAGCGAACCGCCGTACGCCCGCAGCGCGCGGGCCGACTCGGTGAGGAACGAGCGGAACACCCGCCGCGCCTCGTCCTCCGGCGCGGTCGTGAACGGGAAGTCGATCCGCACGTGCACGCACCCGTCGCCGAAGTGGCCGTACGGCACCCCCTGCAGGCCGTGGTCGGACAACAAGGCGTCGAAGTCGCGCAGCCACGCGCCGAGGTGCTGGGGCGGCACCGCGGCGTCCTCCCAGCCGGAGTACGCCGGCGTCGCCAGCGACCGCGCCGCCAGCCCCGCCCCGGCCTCGCGGATGCGCCACAGCGCCGCCGCCTCCCCTGCGTCGACGACCTCGCGGCGGTCGAGCTCGCCGACCGCCGGCACCTCCGGGCCCGTGGTCTCGACGAAGAGCCAGCCGGCACCGCGCGGCAGGTCGGGTACGCCACCCCCGCCGGCCCGGACCAGGTCGACGATGCGGGAGTCGAGCCCCTCGCACGCGACGAGCCCGGTCCCGGCCAGGATCCCCGGCACCGCGTCGGCCGCGTCGACCATCGAGGCGAAGCCCAGCACGAACAGCCGCCGCGGGACGTCCTCGACGAGGTCGACGGTCGCCTCCAGCACCACGCCCAGCGTGCCCTCGGTGCCGGCGAGGAAGCGGTCGACGCGGCGGCCGTGCTCGGGCAGCAGGTGCTCGAGGGAGTAGCCGCTGACCTGCCGGGTGAACCGGCCGAAGGTGGTGCGCACGTGCTCGAGGTCGCCGGCGACCAGATCGACCAGGCGCTGCTCGACGCCGGCCTCGCCGCTCCCCCACTCGACCTCGAGGCCGGAGATGGTGTCGGCCGTGCGGCCCCAGCCCAGGGCACGCGACCCGCACGCGTTGTTGCCGATCATCCCGCCGATCGTGCAGCGGGTGTGGGTCGAGGGGTCGGGGCCGAAGCGCAGGCCGTGCGGCGCGACCGCACGCTGCAGGGTGGCGTGGACGACGCCCGGCTGCACCCGGGCCGTGCGCGCCTCGACGTCGACCGCCAGCACCCGGTCGAGCCACCGGGAGGTGTCGACCACCAGGCCGGGTCCGACCGCGTTGCCGGCTATGGAGGTGCCGGCGCCGCGCATCGTGACGGGCACCCCGAGCGAGCGTCCCACCGCCACGACGCCGCGCAGCTCGTCGGTGTCGCGCGGCCGCACGACCGCCTGCGGGACGACGCGGTAGAGCGAGGCGTCGGAGGAGTAGAGGGCCCGGTCGAGCGTGGAGTCCGAGGCGTCGGTGATGCCCTCGCGCGCCAGCGCCGCGAGGAGGTCGCTCACCAGTGCTCCAGCGAGGCTCGGAACACCCCCGCGAGGTCGTCGGCGGTGACGTCGACGGGGGCGGTCGCGAGCAGGCGCTGCTGCTTGAGGGCGCCCTCGACGAGGTCGTCGACGTCCCCCTCGCCGTAGCCGAGCTCGGCCAGGCCGCTGGGCAGCCCGACGTCACGCATCAGCGTGCGCAGGGCGGTGGGCAGCACGTCGCGGCCCGCCCCGGGCGCCTCGGCCGGCGCAGCCCCCAGGAGCTCCGCCGCACGCAGGTGCCGCTCGGGCGAGGCCGCGAAGGTCAGCGCGAAGGCCGCGGGCGCGGTCATCACCACCGCCATGCCGTGCGGCACCATCGCCTCGTCCTGCGGGTAGCCCGCGGGGCGGTAGTCACGCACCCGTCCGGCAATTGGGTAGGCGCAGGCGTGCGGCACGTGCACCCCGGCGTTGCCGAAGCCGAGCCCCGCGAAGGTCGCCGCCAGCGCCATCTGCTCGCGGGCCGCAGCGTCCGAGCCGTCACGGACGGCCGTACGGAACGCACCTGCGAGCAGCGTCAGGGCCTTCTCCGCCCACATGTCCGCGATCGGGTTGGACCCGCAGTACGGCACCCGCTGCTCGGGCAACTTGGCGTCGAAGGAGGTGTACGGGCGCGCGGTCCAGCTCTCCAGCGCGTGGCACAGGATGTCCATGCCGCACGAGGCCGTCACCATCGCCGGCTGGCTCATCGTCAGGTCGGGGTCGACCACGGCGAGGGTGGGCCGCAGCCGCTCGTGGCTGATGCCGGTCTTGACCTTCAGCGCCAGCACGTCGAGCACGCAGATGGTGGTCGACTCCGAGCCGGTGCCGGTCGTCGTCGGCACCGCGACCAGCGGCAGGAGCGGGTGCTCGGGGGCGCGGGCCCCACCGACCGGCGCGTTGACGTAGTCCATGAGCTCGCCGGGGTTGGTGAGCAGCAGGTCGACCGCCTTGGCGGTGTCGATGGCCGACCCGCCACCGACGGCCACGATCGCGTCGAACGGCCCCGCGTCGCGCGCGAAGTCGATGGCGTGGGCGAACGAGGCGTCCGTCGGCTCGACATGGGCGGCGTCGTACGTCACGACGTCGAGCCCGCGGTCGCGGCACCCGGCGGCGACCCGCTCGGGGTGGCCGGTCGCCGCGACGCCGGGGTCGGTGACCAGCAGCACGCGGGCGTCCGGGCGGCCCGCGAGCCGCTGGACGTCCCAGCCGATCTCCCCGCTGGCGCCCCGGCCGAACTTCAGGCCGGGCGCGGCGTAGGTGAAGACGGTCTCGGTCATGACTGCCCCAGGGCCCAGGTCACCACGTCGAGCACCGGGACCGCCCCGGACTCCACGTCGGCCAGCGGCACCCACGCGACCGTCTCGGTCGTCAGGTCGTCGACGGCCACGCGCGGCTCGCCCCCACCGAGCGTGACGTCGTAGACGAGGTGGATGCCGTGGAAGTCCTCCATGCGCCCGGTCGGGGCCTGCCCGGTGAAGTGGGTGTCGTGGACCCCCCGCAGCGCGCCCACCTCGCACGCCAGCCCGGTCTCCTCGGTCACCTCGCGCACCAGCGCGGCGGCCGGGTGCTCGCCGTGCTCGACGCCGCCGCCCGGCAGCGTCCAGCGCCCCGGGTGGGCGGCCCGGGAGGAGAGCTGGGTGAGGAGCACCTGCCGGTCGCGCACCGCCAGGCCGTAGGCCGCGAGCCGCTGCATCCGCACCGGCGTGAAGTCGGCGACGGCCTCGGGCACCATCGAGGTCACCGGCACGGAACCGTCCAGCACCCCCACGAGCGGCTGCCAGGCGGCGTCCATCGTGGACCCGTCGACCTCGACCACCCGAGGCTCGGGAGCGTCCGGAGGCACCCATGCCTCGTGGACGATGCGGATCGCGTGCGCGTCCACCAGTTCACCGCCGCGCGGCACGCGGGGCAGGTGGGCGCTGTAGACGCGCGAGCGGTCGCCCAGCGTGGCCTCCAGCCCCGTCTCCTCCCAGATCTCGCGCACCAGCGCTGCCCGCGGGTCCTCGCCGTGCTCGAGCCCGCCCCCGGGCAGCGTCCACTGCTCCTGCGCGGTGACGCGCGGGGCCAGCCGGCACAGCAGCACCTCGGTGCCCGCCTCCGCGTGCCGCAGGATGACGGCGTACGAGGCCACACGCTGACGTCTCGGCAGGGATCCCATGCCTCCAACCTAGTGAGTTAGCGTGAGCCCCGTGTCGCCCACGTCCCGAGATCCATGGCTCGACAACGTGAAGATGGTGCTCGTGACCTTCGTGGTCATCGGGCACTCCATCGGCATCGTCGAGGACACCATGGGGAGCCACTGGGTCTACGACTTCCTCTACCTGTGGCACATCCCGGCGTTCGTCATCGTCTCCGGCTACCTCTCCCAGTCGTTCGTGTGGGACCGCCGCCACTTCAAGGGGCTGCTGTTCACGATCGCCGTGCCGTACCTGATCTTCGAGCCCGCGCTCTACTACTACCGCGTGCTCGTCGTCGGCGAGACCGAGCCGGGGCTGCTCTGGCTCGAGCCGCACTGGACGATGTGGTACCTCATCGTCCTGCTCATGTGGCGACTGGTGACCCCGATCCTCACCAAGCACTGGCTGTTCCTGCCCGGGTCGGTCGTGGTGAGCCTCGCGGGCGGCCTGTGGAGCTCCGACCTGCTCATGATCCCGCGCTTCCTGGGGCTGATGCCGTTCTTCGTGCTCGGCCTCTACCTGCGCCCCCACCACCTGCACCGCCTCGACGACGTCTGGGTGCGGGTCGCCTCGGTGGGCGCCCTGGCCGGCATCTTCGTCATGGCCCTCTACACCGACGCGTGGGCCCAGACCGCCCTGCTCTGGTACGACGCCGGCTACGACGAGTTCGCCATCGACAACGAGATCGTCTTCCAGACCCGGCTCACGATCATGATGCTGGGGCTCATCGGCGCCTTCGCCGTGATGTCCCTGGTGCCGCGGCGCTCGCTCGGCTGGTTCACCACGATGGGCACGGCGACGATGGTCGTCTACCTCTTCCACGGCTTCGTCATCAAGACGGCCAAGGCCCTGGGGTGGCCGGAGTTCACCGCGGCCTCACCGGCGGTGGGCTTCGTGGTGACGATGCTGGCCGCGGTGGCGGTGTCACTCGTCCTCGCGTCCCCGCCGGTACGCCGCGTGCTGGCGCCTGCGATCAACCCGCTCGGCTGGTGGGAGGCTCGCCGGCGTCGGGCAGAGGCCCCCAGGACGGCGTGACCGCGGAGCGCGGGACGTCGTCGTGCGCGGCGGCCTCGGCCCGGGTCGGTGCGTGGCCACCGAGATGGGCGGGGTACCACGGTGCGTGCTCCCCCGGCTCCGGCACGTGGTGGGGCCGGCGCTGCAGGCCCTCCAGCAGGTCGGTCATGCGGTGCCCCAGCAGGTGGGTCCACGCGGTCAGGTCCTCCCCCGACGCGATCGTCAGCGGCTCTCCGAACGCAACGTCCACCCGACGCCCGCGGGTCCAGTCCGGCGCCGGGCCCCGGCCCCGCTCGTCCGGGAGCCCCACGGTGTAGAGCCGCTGGGCTCCCCACAGCGCCACCGGCACGACCGGCACCTGCGTCTCGCGGGCGAGGCTCGCGACGCCGCGCATGAGCGAGCGGACCGTGAACGAGTAGCTGATCCCGGCCTCGGGGAACGCGCACACGGCCTCACCGTCGGTCAGCCGCGACCGGGCGGTGAGGTAGGCCCCCGCTGGAGCCGTACGATCCACCGGGATGTGGCGCATGGCGTCCATGGGCCACGACCACGGCCGCTTCCACACGTCGTGGCGGCACATGAAGCGCACCTGCCGCCCCTGCTGCTCGGCGGCGGCCTGGATGAACAAGAAGTCGGGGTAGGACACGTGCGTCGCAGCGAGCAGCACCGGACCCGAGGCGGGCACGTGCTCGAGGCCGTCGACGACCACGTCGATGTCGAGCGCCCTGAGGC
>JAJPEO010000146.1 GCA_021166815.1 Nocardioides sp. | reverse complement strand
CACGTGGCCGAGGACCTCCTCGTGGCCCTGGCCCGCCACGGCATCGACGTCCGCCCGCAGGTGGTCGCCCGCATCGACCGCACTCCTCGCGACCTGGTCCAGCAGTGGGGCGGGTCACCGCTCGGGGTGCTGTGGCGTGGTCCCCGCACGGCCCACGACCGCCTCGGACCCCGTACGCCGGTCCCGGGCGTCCTGGCGGCCGGCGCCCATGCCACCACGGGCTCGGGCGTGCCGTTCGTCGGGCTCACCGCGGCCCTGGTGGCCGAGGTGGTCGGGCGGGCCTGAGCGCAGCCCCGTCGTCGGCCTCCGGCAGCCAGCGGCCCTCAGACCGTGATCTGGAGGTTGGCGAAGATCTCCAGCGTCGCCTTGGACCGGTTGAGCGTGTAGAAGTGCAGGCCCGGCGCTCCGCGGTCGAGCAGCTCGCGGCACAGCTCGGAGGCGATGGCGATGCCCTCGGCCCGCATGGCCACCGGGTCCCCCTCGAACGCCTGGATGCGCGCCACGATCTCCTCGGGCACCTCGGTGCCGATGAGCTCGCCCTGGCGGCGGATCGCCGCGAGGTTCAGGATCGGCATGATGCCCGGGAGGATCGGGATGTCGACGCCGCGCTGGCGGACCCGGTCGACGAGGTCGAAGTAGTCGTCGGCCCGGAAGAACATCTGGGTGATCGCGACCTCCGCGCCCGCGCGTGCCTTCGCCGCCAGGACGTCGGCGTCGTGCTCGAGCGAGGGTGAGGACGGGTGCTTCTCGGGGAACGCGGCGACGCCGACCCGCATGTCCTTGCGGGCTGCGGCGAGCTCGACGAGCTCGCTGGCGTAGGTCAGGCCGCCCTCGACGGGCACCCACTCGGCGCGCGGTCCCTCGGCCGGGTCGCCGCGCAGGGCGAGGACGTGGTGCACGCCCGCGGCCTGGTACTCGTCGAGGATCGCCTCCAGCTCCGCGCGGGTGTGGCCGACGCACGTCAGGTGGGCCACCGGCAGCAGCGAGGTGTCCTTGGCGATGCGCTCGGTGATGCGGATCGTGGTGCCGCGCGAGGAGCCGCCGGCGCCGTACGTCACCGACACGAAGGTGGGCCGGTAGGGCTCCAGGGCAGTGATGGCGTCCCAGAGCTGGGCCTCGCCGGCCTCGTCCTTGGGCGGGAAGAACTCGAAGGAGAACGAGTGGCCCCCGCTCTCGATGAGCTCTCGCATGCTGCGCCCCAGCTCGGTGTTCATGGGCCAAGGTTAGGGAGCCACGCGGGCACCGGCCGAATCTGTCCACTGGCTAGGCTCTCGATCGTGAGCTCCTGGGATCCCGCAGACTTCCGCTCCTCCGTCCAGGAGGTGCTCGACGGATTCCTCGACGAGCAGGGTCGACGACTGGCCCCCCTGGGCCCGGACGCGGCTCGCCTGATGGTCGAGGCACGCACCTCGGCCCAGGGCGGCAAGCGGTTCCGCGCCGCGTTCTGCCACTGGGGCTACCGCGCCGTGCACCCCGAGGTGGCTGACGAGGCCGCCCTGGCCCGCGCCTGCGCGTCCCTGGAGCTGCTGCACGCCAGCGCGCTGGTGCACGACGACTACATGGACGCCTCCGACACCCGGCGCGGTCGTCCCGCGACACACCGCGCCTTCGAGTCCGAGCACCGCTCGGACGCGTGGCGGGGCGACCCGGAGCAGTACGGCGCCGCGGCGGCGATCCTGCTCGGCGACCTGCTGCTCTCGTGGGCCGACGAGCTGCTGCGACGGTGCGGCTTCCCGCTGGTCGACGTGGCGCCTGCGCTCGACGTGTTCGACCTGTGCCGCTCGGAGGTGATCGCCGGCCAGTTCCTCGACGTCTCGGTGCAGGCGCGCGGCCGGGCGGACGTGGCGACGGCCATGGCGGTGCTGCGCTACAAGTCGGCCAAGTACTCCGTGGAGCGCCCGCTGCACGTGGGTGCCGCGCTCGGAGGTGCCTCCCCGGCGCAGCTGGACCAGCTGAGCGACTTCGGGCTGCCCATCGGTGAGGCGTTCCAGCTCCGCGACGACCTGCTCGGCGTCTTCGGCGACCCCGAGACGACGGGCAAGCCCGCGGGCGACGACCTCGTCGAGGGCAAGCGCACGGTCCTGGTCGCCCTGGCGCTCCAGTCGGCGCCGGCCGAGCAGGCACGAATGCTCGACGAGGCGCTGGGCAGCGAGCTCACGGTCACCCAGGTCGACGACCTGCGGGCCGTCATCGAGGACAGCGGCGCGCGGGCCGAGGTGGAGCAGATGATCTCCGCGCTCGTCGAGACCGGCCTGTCCGCGCTCGACGCCGCCGACGTCGCCCCCGGGGCGCGTGGTGTGCTCACCGACCTCGCGGCCGCGGCCACCCAGCGCACCGTCTAGCTCGCGCCGGCTCGCGCAGTGGCGAGACCCTAGAACCCGAGCACCTGCGCGCGCCGCTTGACCTCGCTGCCGCGGTTCTCACGCAGCGCGTCGATGGGCCTGCCGGGCAGGTCGGCGTCGGTGAAGAGCCACGCGATGCACTCGCGGTCCTCGAAGTTCTGGTCGTGCAGCACGGTCAGCAGGCCGGGCAGCCCCTTCACCACGAGGCCGTCCTGGAGGAAGTCCGCCGGGACCATCGGCGGCCTGCCGGGCCGCGGGACCGCGGCGGCGAGCTCGTGGTCCTTGATCATCGTGCGGACCTTGCCGGGGGTGACGCCGAGGACCTTCGCGACCTGGTGCCAGTCCAGCCACTCATGGACGAGTGCGTCGAGGTCGCGGTCGGCCAGGGGTACGTCGCTCATGCCCCCAGTGTGGCAGCGGGGTGACACGCCCGGCCAACCCGAGGTCGACGGCGACGCAGGCATCGCCGGTAACGTCGAGGGCTCGTCCGCGCGCTTCCCCCTCGGGGCGACTCGGAACCCCGGGCGCAGCGGACGCAGACGAGGAGTGCCTCGATGCGAGCCATCCGCCGGGCTGCCACCGGCCTCGCCACCACCGCCCTGACGACCGCCACCCTGGTCGCCGGAGCCCTCGTGGTGGCCCCCTCCCCCGCCCACGCCGACCACGCCCGGGTCCCCGACGGCCGTACCGCGACCCCCTACGTGGTGCGGCCCGGCGACACCGCCACCGGCCTCGCCGTGCGGTTCCGCGCCTGGACCGCCGAACTGATCGCCCACAACCACCTGGGGCCCGACGCCGGGCTGCACGTGGGCCAGCGCATCGTCATCCCGGTCGTCACCGCGCGGGCCCGCAGCACCACCCCACGCAAGCAGGCCGCCCCCAGGAAGCGGGCCGCCAGCCACGAGCGGCGTACGAGGCCGCGGGTGCGCCGCCACGCCGACCCTTCCCGCGAACGGGTCCGGGCCGTGATCGCGCGCACTGCCCGGCGCCACGGTGTCGACCCCCACCTCGCCCTGGCGGTCTCGTGGCAGGAGGCGGGCTGGCAGATGCACCACGTCTCCAGCGCCAACGCCATCGGCGCGATGCAGGTGCTGCCCTCGACGGGTGAGTGGATGGAGCAGTACGCCGGTCGCCCTCTCCGGCTGCGGCGCCTCCACGACAACGCCACCGCCGGCGTGCTGCTGCTGAAGGTGCTCGGCGACCACACCACGCGCCCGCGGCACCGCATCGGCGCCTACTACCAGGGACTCGGCGCGGTGCGCAGCCACGGCCTCTACGGGGAGACCAAGCGCTACGTCGCCAACGTCGTGGCGATCAAGAGCCGCCTGGAGCGGGGCCTGTCGCCGGCCTGACCCCACGACTCGCCACGCCGAGAGTGGTCTCGCGCCGTCGCGTGCCCCGGGCTTCCGTACGATGGTGCGACCGGATCCTTCCCCGTCCGGCGATGGAGGTCGAGCTGTGGAGTCACCCGAGCACGCGCGCGCGACGGCGCACGGTGCTGGTGGCGACCCCGTGACCGGGCGGCTGCTCGACGGCCGCTACCGCATCGGGTCGCGGATCGCGCGTGGCGGGATGGCCAGTGTCTACGAGGCCACCGACACCCGACTGGACCGCACCGTGGCCGTGAAGATCATGCATCCGGGCCTCGGCGACGACGACGAGTTCGCGCGCCGCTTCGTGCGTGAGGCCCGGTCGGCAGCCCGCCTCAACCACCCCCACGTCGTGGGTGTCTACGACCAGGGCGACGACGACGGCACGGTCTTCCTCGTGATGGAGTTCGTCCCGGGGCACACGCTGCGTGACGTCATCCGCAAGGAAGCCCCCATGCCGGCCGTACGGGCCCTCGCGCTGCTCGAGCCGGTGGTCTCGGCGCTGGCCGCGGCCCACCGCGCCGGCCTGATCCACCGGGACGTCAAGCCGGAGAACGTGCTCATCCCCGATGCGCCGACCTCGACCGGTCCGGGCGGCGCGATCAAGGTCGCCGACTTCGGCCTGGCCAAGGCGGTGAGCTCGGAGACCCAGCACACCGCCACGGGCGGCGTGCTCATCGGCACCGTCTCCTACCTCGCACCCGAGCTGGTGGTCGACGGCAGGTCCGACGCCCGGGCCGACGTCTACGCCGTCGGCGTGGTGCTCTACGAGCTCCTCACGGGCGCCAAGCCCCACGAGGGCGAGAGCCCGATCCAGGTGGCCTACCGCCACGTGCACCACGACGTGCCTCCTCCGTCGGCACGGGTCCCCGGCATCCCGGACTACGTCGATGCGCTCGTGGCCAGGGCCACCTCGCGGGACCGCTCGCAACGTCCGGCCGACGCCGACGTGCTGCTGCACCACCTGCGCCTCGTCTCCCAGGCGCTGCGAGAGGGCCTGCAGAGCGATCCCGAGCTCACCGCCGACCTGGCTCCCCGTGCGGTTCCGGTGGACACCGACGACCACGACACCACGCAGTCCTTCGACGCAGCCGCCCTGGCCCTGCTCACCGAGGT
>JAJPEO010000129.1 GCA_021166815.1 Nocardioides sp. | reverse complement strand
AGGTCCTCGTCCGACCCTGCCCCGGTCTCGATGATCGCCAGCCCGGCGGTGGCGTGGGGGACGAAGACGTTGACGAGGCCGTCGCCCCGGGAGGCCACGAACTGCGCCACGTCCCCGGTGATGTCGAGCACGACCTCCGCGCCGCCGGTGCGGTAGGAGCGGACCTCACTGTCCATCGGCGAGGGCCTCCTCGATGCGCTGCACCTTGGCGGTGAGCTGTCCGGTGTGGCCGGGGCGGATGTCGGCCTTGAGCACCAGGCCCACGCGCGGGGAGGACTCGGCGACGACGTCCACGGCCTGCTTGACCACGGCCATCACCTCGTCCCAGTCCCCCTCGATGTTGGTGAACATCGCGTTGGTCTCGCACGGGAGGCCGGAGTCGCGCACCACCTTGACCGCCGCAGCCACCGCCTCGGTGACCGAGCCGTCGGGGTCGTTGGACATGGGCGAGATGGAGAAGGCGACGAGCATGGCACCACCGTAGGCCGTGCGGTCACTCAGCCGAGGAGCGACTTCACCAGCAGCCCGAGCGCGGACACGGCACACAGGACCAGCACGCCGCGACGGAACGTCTCACGGGGCACCCTGCGGTTGGCCCAGCTCCCCAACGGGTAGGCCAGCGCCACGAGCGGGAGGTAGAGGAGCCCGAGCACCAGGGATGCCTGCGGCAGCGCGCCCTCCCAGGCGAAGACGGCGGCGCTGAACACCGACCCGACGACGAAGAACAGCGACAGTGTCACGCGCACCTCGCGCGGCGGTCGGTGGGCGGTCACGATCGCCATCGGCGGTCCACCCACGGCGACCGCCGTCCCGGTGGTCCCCGCCGCGAGGCCGGCGGCGAACAGGGTCAGCGGGGTCTGGCGCACCTCCACGGTGTGGAACGCGAACCACACGCTCACGAGCACCATCAAGGCCACCAGGAGCCCCAGCCCGCGTCCCCCGACCGACGTCGCCAGCCACACGCCCAGGAAGGTGCCCGGCAGGCGGGCGGGCAGAGCCCACCCGATGACCCGCCAGTCGATGTGCCGCCAGTCGGCCAGCACCACGGCCCCCGAGAGCGGCACCACCAGGAGCAGCAGCATCGTGGGCACGAGCGAGGGGTCGACCAGCGCGATCAGCGGGGCGCCGAGCATGCCCAGCCCGAGTCCCACGGAGGCCTGCACGAACGAGCCCACCAGCACGATCACGGCGATCACCAGGACCGCCCACAGCGGTACGCCGGCGATCACCTCAGCGCGGCGCGCACCTGGGCCGCCCGGGCATCGATCTCCTCGGCCGGGGTCGGCGGCAGCATGTCTGCCCACACCGACAGGTTGGAGCCCCGCAGCTGCAGGACGCCGAGAGGACGGGCCAGCAGCGTCACCGAGAGGTGGCCACCGCCGTTCTCCCACTTGTTGACGTGCACGTTGCCGACGCCGTCGAGGGCACGCAGGGCGTTGTAGGTGCGCCCGATCAGGCGTCCCATCTCGGCGTGCGCGTCGTCGTCGAGGTCGTCGAGGGTCTCATGGGCACGCGACACCACGTTGGCCACGAAGGGCAGGTTGAACCCACCGGGACGTACGACCGCGAGCCGCTCCCCCACGTGGAGGACGAGGTCGTCACGGGTGAGGGCCTTGCACGTGCCGCACGCCTCGGGCGTCCGCGTGCGGTCGGGCTCGGGCACGGCGTACTCGGTGAGGGGCCTGGCCTGCAGGCCCTCGCGCTCGAACGGGAAGACCTCCCAGTCCGACATCGGACCAAGGCCCGGGCGGCCGCTGGAGTCAGCGGCTGCCCGGGCCCGGTCGAGGAACTCGCGCAAGGATCAGCCCTTGAGCAGGTTGCGCAGGACGTACTGCATGATGCCGCCGTTGCGGTAGTAGCCGGCCTCACCAGGAGTGTCGATGCGGACCACCGCGTCGAACTCCACGTCGCCCGCCTTGACCTTGACGGTCTTGGGCGTGGTGCCGTCGTTGAGGGCGGTGATCCCGGTGATCGAGAACTCCTCCTCGCCGGTCAGGCCGAGGCTGTCGGCTGTCTGGCCCTCGGGGAACTGCAGCGGGATGACGCCCATGCCGATGAGGTTGGAGCGGTGGATGCGCTCGTACGACTCGGCGATGACGGCCTTCACGCCCAGCAGCGAGGTGCCCTTGGCGGCCCAGTCGCGCGAGGATCCGGAGCCGTACTCCTTGCCGGCCAGGACGACCAGGGGCGTGCCCGCCGCCTGGTAGTTGACCGAGGCGTCGTAGACCGTGGTCACCGGGGCGTCGGCCTGGGTGAAGTCACGGGTGAAACCACCCTCGGTGCCCGGCGCGAGCTGGTTGCGCAGACGGATGTTGGCGAAGGTGCCGCGGATCATGACCTCGTGGTTGCCACGGCGCGAGCCGTAGGAGTTGAAGTCGCGACGCTCCACGCCGTGCTCGGAGAGGTACTTGCCCGCCGGGCTGTCGGCCTTGATCGCACCAGCCGGGCTGATGTGGTCGGTGGTGACCGAGTCGCCCAGCTTGAGCAGCACGCGGGCCCCGGAGATGTCCTGGACCGGCTCCGGCTCCTCGGGCATGCCGTCGAAGTACGGGGCCTTGCGCACGTAGGTCGAGTCCTCGTCCCAGGCGAAGGTGTTGCCCTCGGGCGTGGGAAGCGACCGCCAGCGCTCGTCGCCGGCGAAGACGTCGGCGTAGTCGTTGGCGAACATCTCGGAGGTGATCGCGCTCGCGATGACCTCCTCGACCTCGGACGGGCTGGGCCAGATGTCCTTGAGGAACACGTCGTTGCCCTCGGTGTCCTGGCCCAGCGGGTCGTTGAACAGGTCGACGGTCATCGAGCCGGCCAGGGCGTACGCCACGACCAGCGGCGGGCTCGCCAGGTAGTTCATCTTGATGTCGGGGTTGATCCGGCCCTCGAAGTTGCGGTTGCCCGAGAGCACCGAGGCGACGGCGAGGTCGGCCTCGTTGACCGCGGCCGAGACCTCGGGGATGAGGGGACCGGAGTTGCCGATGCAGGTCGTGCAGCCGTAGCCGACGAGGTTGAAGCCCAGCTTGTCGAGGTAGGGCGTCAGGCCCGCGCGCTCGTAGTAGTCCGAGACGACCTTCGAGCCCGGCGCCAGGGTGGTCTTGACCCACGGCTTGCGCTCCAGGCCCTTCTCCACCGCCTTCTTGGCGAGCAGGGCCGCGCCGATCATCACGCTCGGGTTGGAGGTGTTGGTGCACGAGGTGATGGCGGCGATGGTGACCGCGCCGTGACCGATCTCGAGGTCCTGGCCGTCCAGGCTCAGAGCCGCCTTCGCGGCCTTGTCCTCGGTGTAGGCCGACAGGGCCTTGTCGAACTCCTCGGCAGCGTGGCTGACCTCGACGCGGTCCTGCGGACGCTTGGGGCCGGCGAGGCTCGGGACCACAGTGGCCAGGTCGAGCTCGAGCTTCTCGGAGAAGCGCGGCTCGGCGGCCGGGTCGTGCCAGAGGCCCTGCTCCTTGGCGTACGCCTCGACGAGCTTGAGGGTCTCATCGGAGCGGCCGGTGAGCTGGAGGTACTTGATGGTCTCCTCGTCGATCGGGAAGACGGCGATCGTCGACCCGAACTCCGGGCTCATGTTGCCGATGGTGGCGCGGTTGGCCAGCGGCAGCGCGGAGACGCCCTCGCCGTAGAACTCGACGAACTTGCCGACGACACCGTGCTCACGCAGCATCTCGGTGATGGTGAGCACCAGGTCGGTGGCCGTGGAGCCCTCGGGCAGCGAGCCGGACAGCTTGAAGCCGACGACGCGCGGGATGAGCATGCTGACCGGCTGGCCGAGCATCGCGGCCTCGGCCTCGATGCCGCCGACGCCCCAGCCGACCACGCCGATGCCGTTGACCATCGTGGTGTGGGAGTCGGTGCCGACGCAAGTGTCGGGGTACGCGACGCCGTCGCGGACCATCACGACGCGCGCGAGGTGCTCGATGTTGACCTGGTGGACGATGCCGGTGCCGGGCGGGACGACCTTGAAGTCCTCGAAGGCTCCCTGGCCCCAGCGCAGGAACTGGTAGCGCTCGCCGTTGCGCTCGTACTCGATCTCGACGTTGCGCTCGAAGGCCTCGGGGGTGCCGAAGACGTCGGCGATCACGGAGTGGTCGATGACCATCTCGGCGGGCGCGAGCGGGTTGATCTTGGTCGGGTCGCCGCCCAGGTCGGCCATGGCCTCACGCATCGTGGCGAGGTCGACGACGCAGGGCACGCCGGTGAAGTCCTGCATGATCACGCGCGCCGGCGTGAACTGGATCTCCTGGTCGGGCTGCGCGTCGGCATCCCAGCCGGCGATGGCCTTGATGTGGTCGGCGGTGATGTCCGCGCCGTCCTCGGTGCGCAGGAGGTTCTCCAGCAGCACCTTGAGCGAGAAGGGCAGGCTGTCGACGTCGAGGCCCTCCCCCGTGACCGCACCCAGGCGGTAGATCTCGTAGGACTTGCCGTCCACGTCCAGGGCGCCCTTGGCGCCGAAGCTGTCCTGACTGGCCATCAGCCGCATCTCCTCAGGTGGTTCGGGGTCTTGCCCATCTTGCCGCCCACCGCACACGCGGGGGAAGTGAGGCAACCCTTAGCTTGTCGGGCTATTTATCTCGACGTCAAGATAACACATCCCTCCCCACCCACGACGCAGGACCGGCATGCTGGAGCGGTGACCACAGGACCCGCGCCGGAGGACTTCTTCGCCGAGCATCCGGCCGGCGCAGAGATCGCCGCGGCCGTGGGGACGCTCGTCGACGACCTCGGTCCGCACACGGTGCGCATCACCAGGAGCCAGGTGGCCTTCCGGCGTCGCCGGGGCTTCGCCTTCCTGTGGCGTCCGGGCCAGTACGTCACCAGCGACGTCCCGGCCGTCCTGTCGGTCGCGCTGTCGCGTCACGACCCCGATCCACGCTGGAAGGAGGTCGCCCACCCCTCGCCGCGCGTGTGGATGCACCACCTGGAGCTGCGCTCCCCCGACGAGGTGGACGAGCAGGTCCGGGGCTGGCTCGCCGAGGCGTACGACAACGCGGGTTGAGGCCGGTCCTCGGTCCTCGTCGCCGGAGTCGTCAGGACGGGGAGAGGTGTGCGGACGCCTTCACCTCGAGGCGCACGCCGGGGAGGCCACCGCCGAGCTGGGTGGCCCCGATGGCCGTCCATGCCGGCCACGGGTCGGAGAGGCGCCGGTCGCGGACCTGCATGAAGACCGGCACCTGTGCGGCCAGGTCGACGTGGAAGGTGAGCAGCTCGTAGACGTCGCCGAGAGAGGCGCCCGCAGCGGCGAGCACGTGCTCCAGGTTGCTGAAGGCAAGGTCGATCTCCTCGGCGAGGTCCTCGGGCACCGAGCCATCCGGGCGCGTGCCCAGGACTCCGGAGCAGTGGAGCGTGTCACCCACGCGCACCGCGGGGGCGAGGTGCCAGCTGGCGTACGTGTCCTCCAGCCCAGCAGGGATGACCGGGACGTGTGCAGGGCTCATGAGGTCTCCTGATCGGTGGGCGGCCAGTCTCGCGCCAGCGGGGCGCACCGACCTCGCGTTGTTCCCGCTCAGTGGGCGGGACTGCGACCCTGTTCGATCGTCGCTGGGTCCTTTAGGGTGAGGTCCCCAGCCACCGCGCAGCGCCGTGACATCCCCTCCGTGGAGCCGCCATGCAATCCGTGCGCCCTCAGCCCTCGCCCCCCCTGCGTGGTTGGGTCGCGCTCCTCGTCACCACTGTCGCGCTCACGGCCTGTTCGGCCGATCCCTCGCCCAGCGACGACGCGGATGCCGGGCCGCCCTTCGCTGCGAGCGTCACCACCCCGGTGGGCTCGCCGGGCATCGCCGCGTCGGTGCGGGACGCCGGGTTCGACAAGGCCACGGCGTACGTCGCGTCGAGGACGAAGTCGACCCTGGAGGTCACCGACGGACACACCTTCGTCGTCCACCACGCCCTTCCCAACGGCGCCACCGCGGACCTGACCTACCGGCTGACGCTCGGCACCGAGAAGGCGGAGCCCAGCGACGGGGTCGTGCTGGACGCTGAGGAGGACGGTGACCGCTACCTGGTGTCGATGACCTACGCGATCGACGCTGCGACGCTCCCGGACGACGTGCGCGCCGGCATCACCGGCACTGGCGGCACGGCCACCGGGGCGCCCGGTGGCGGCGTCGACGACGGGCTGGTCGTCCAACCGGCGGGTTACCTGGCGGACGACTCACCGTCGACCGTCGACATCGTCGTGTCGGGGGTCATCTCGCAGGCCCAGGAGACCTACAGCGACAAGTGGGTCGACGCAGCAAACAACAAGCTCGACAGCGCCTCGTGGGAGGCATGGAAGGCCGGCAACAAGGTCTGGGACGCCCTCGGTGCGAACGACATGATCGCCGAGGCCTTGGCGAAGCTCGACGCCTTGGCCCAGTGCGCCGAGAACCCGACCAACCCGCTGACGAAGGACCAGTACTCCAAGGATCCGGGGGCGAAGAAGAAGGTCACCGACCAGCTCGCCGACCTCAAGCAGGAGATCCAGGGGGACGCCGCGGTCCTGTTCCTCCAGATGTTCGTCGACACCGGATCCGGTCTGGTGAAGGCGGCGCCGTGGCTCGGCTTCATCACCTCTCCCGCCACCGGCTACATCAAGGAGACCTTGGCCAACTCGATCACCGAGCGGGTCCGCGAGGCGGAGGCGCTGGTGCCGAAGTGCAACAAGCAGAGCTACGCCATCAGCGGCTCCATCCCGTCGGCTCCCAGCGGGATCACCCTCAAGGGCAAGGCCTGCTCGTTGGAGAAGCGCTTCACCGTGGAGACCACCGGCGACCTCGTCGGGTCGTTCTCGTTCCGCCCGAACCGGGAGACCGGCGGCACCTACGCC
>JAJPEO010000122.1 GCA_021166815.1 Nocardioides sp. | reverse complement strand
TGATCACCCGGGCGCCGTGCCGGGTGACGACGTCGCGGACGCCCTCGAGCTCCTCGCGGGTGAAGACGCGGCCCCACGGGTTGTGCGGCTGGGTGAGCAGGAGCGTACGGGCTCCCGCGGCGAGCAGCCGGTCGAGCGCGTCGAGGTCGAGGCCCGCGCGGTCGTCGTCTGGGGAGACCACCAGGTCGACGCGGGGCCGACCGGTGATCTGGGCGATCTCCAGCTGGGGGGAGTAGCCCGGCACCGGCATCACCATCGGCGCGTCCTCGCTCAGCACGTCGAGCGCGAGGCGGACCCCGGCGGTCACGTCGGCGACCGGGATCACCATGTCGGGGTCGACCTGGTGGCCGAAGTGGCGCCCGGCGAACCCGGCGTAGGCCTCGCCCAGCTCACCGCCGAACTCGAAGCGGGGGTAGCCGGTGCGGCTCGCGTCGATCGCCTCGTGCAGCGCCGCCTTGATCGGCTCGGCGATGGCGAAGTCCATCTCCGCCACCCAGGCCGGGATCTGGTCGGGGTCGGCCATGCCCCACTTGAGGACGAGCGCCTTGCGTGCCTCGTCGTCGGTCAGGTCGCGGATCAGGTCGCCCATGGGCCGAGGGTAGTTCTGGCCGGGGACAGCGAACATGGCCGCACCCCGGGAAGGGGTGCGGCCATGTGGCTGGAGCTCACCGGCCGTAGAGGGTGACCTTGCGGACCTCCAGGTCGTACATGAACGCCGGTGCGGCCTCGAGCGCGACGTCGACGCCGTCGATCGTCAGCGTCAGGTCGGCGAGCAGCGGGGTGTGCGTCCCCTTGGTGATGATCTGCTCCCCGCCGTCCTGCCGCGGGTCGACCTCCTTGGCGCTCTCCCCGGAGTCGGCGACGGTGCCGCTGAGGACGACCTCACGCCCCTGCACGTCCACCGTCACGTCGACGACGCCGTCGACGACGAAGGGCGCCTCCTGCTCGATCGAGCCGATCACGTCCTGCTCGGCGTCGAGGACGACCTGCAGGGAGTTGCCGTACAGGGTGTTCTCGTAGAGGTAGACCGCGACGGGCGTGCCGTCGTGCTCGCCGTAGGCCTCGACCAGGAGGCCGGTCTGGTGCTCGACCGAGGTCGGCGTGCGCTCGGTGGTGGTGTCGCTCGCCTTGGGTGCCACGACGGTCGGCGTCGTGGAGGCGGAGTCGTCCGCGGCGTTGGCGGCAGTGCCGATGCCCGCGGTGAGCACGGCGGCCACAGCCAGCGCGCGAAGGGTGTTGATGGACTTCATGGTGGGATCCCCCGTGGTTCGTTCGGTCATGTTCATCCCCAAGACGCGAACCCTGCTCCGGGGGTTGCCCCGCCGGCGCAAACAGGTGGTGACCGGCCCGTGTGCGAGGCCTACTCTCGGGAGGTGACCCGGTACGTGATCGACGCGCCCACCCTGCTGCACCTCGTGGACGCAGCGGTGTCGGTCCACGCCTCCCACCAGCTCGTGGCGCCCAGCTCGGTCCGCTCCGAAGCGCTGGCCCTGCTGCTCCGAGACGTAGCGGCAGGTCGGCGCAGCGAGGCCGAGGCCCTGGCGTGCCACGAGTCCATGACCGGGGTGAGGATCCGGCTGCTCGGTGACCGGGTGTCGCGTCGCACGGCGTGGCGGATCGCGCGCGAGCAGCAGTGGGACGACCTGCGCGACGCGGAGCACCTCGCCATCACCAGGCTGCAGGCCGATGCCTTCGTGACCGTGGATCCGGCCATGGCCGCGCGAGCCGCGCACCTGGTGGACGTCGCCCCTGTCGAGGCGCTGTCGGTCGCGGACCAGGGCGGCTAGAGCGCGGAGAGACCGGGCACGACGTGCTCGCCCAGGGCCCGGACGAACGAGGCCGGGTCGTTGCTCGGCGGCATCACGTGGACCTGGTCGATGCCGATGTCGGCGAAGGCCCTCATCTGCTCGACGAACGCGGCGCCGCCCGCTGCGGGATCGGCGGGCGCCATGCACGTGATCGTCTTGCGCAGCCGGTCGTAGGACGTGCCCTCGTTGCGGCAGTGCTCGCGCAGGACGTCCAGCTTGCGGACCGTGCCGGAGGCGTCCGCCGGGTCGGCGAAGAGGTTGCAGGCGTCGGCGTACTTCGCGACGAGCCGCAGCGTCTTCTTCTCGCCCACGCCACCGACCATGACGGGCGGCGTGCGGACGGGTTGGGGGCGGTTCAGCGTGCGGCCGAGCTGGTAGTGGTCGCCGTCGTACGGGCCCTCGTCGTCGCTCCACATCTGGCGCACGATCTGCAGCGTCTCCTCGAGCCGCTCGAACCGCTCCCCGGTGGAGGGGAAGGGTACGCCGAGCCCGACGGCCTCCTCCTCGTACCAGGCGGCGCCGATCCCCAGCACGGCCCGACCGCCGGACAGCACGTCGAGCGTCGTGACGATCTTGGCGAGGAGGCCGGGGTGGCGGTACGTCGTGCCGGTGACCAGCAGCTGGAGCTCGGCCGACTCGGTGTGGGCGGCCAGGAACCCGAGGGTCGTGTAGCCCTCCAGCATGTTGAGGTCGGGCCCGCCCACCATCTCCATCTGCCAGTAGTGGTCCATGACGGAGAGGTTGTCGATGCCGGCCTCGTCGACGGCCCTGCCGGTCGCCGCGAGCATCGGCGCGATGGCCCGCGGGCCACCCTCGAAATCGTAGGTCACCACGTGCACGCCCAGCCTCATGGACAGACACTACTGCGGCTCGGGGCACGTCACTCAGGGTGAAATCGGCTCGTTCTGCCGACGGCCCGGTCACGCGCGGCTTATCGTGCGAAGTCCGGTGCAGCCTTGTCAGTGGTGATTGGGCGCGGAGAACGGACGGGGCCATGGACCAGCCAGAGATCGAGGCTGTGTTCGTCGACGCCCTGCAGAACCTCGCCGAGAGCGTCACCGATCTCGTCGGCTTCGAGGTGGCGGCGATCAGCGTCGCACGCGACGACCAGACCCTCGAGATGGTCGCCGTGGCCGGCAGCGACTCCGCGCGCGACGCCCTGCTGGGCCACCGCACGCCCATCGCCGAGATCGAGCAGGAGCTGGTCACGGCCGAGCACTGGGGCGACCTGCGTTTCGTCCCCCACGAGCGGATGAACACCCCGATCGAACGGCTGGGGTGGGTGCCCGACCTCGTGCCGTCCGACGACCCGGCGATGTGGCACCCGCTGGACCTGCTGCTCGCGCCGTTCTACGACGACGACGGCAGGCTGCGGGGACTCCTGTCGGTGGACGTCCCCACCGACCTCCGCCGCCCGTCCGCTGCGCGGCGAGAGCTGCTGCAGCGGTACGCCGCCCATGCGCGGCGCAGCCTGCTGACGGGCATCGAGCGCGCCGAGCTCGCGCAGCGGGTCCGGCTCGCGGACACCGCGCGGAGGATCGTGCGGGAGGTCAGCTCGGAGCTGTCGATCGAGCGCATCATGGACATCTGCCAGCCGGCGGTGGCGACGGGGTTCGACGCCGTGGGCATGTGGCTCCAGACGTTCGGCCCCACCACTGCTGGGATGGACTCCGTGTACGGCGCCACGGAGGGCGAGATCGTCGTGGACGACGAGTTCAAGCAGCTGAGCCGGGTGGCGGCCGAGCTCCTCTGGCAGGTCCAGGAGGTGGC
>JAJPEO010000105.1 GCA_021166815.1 Nocardioides sp. | reverse complement strand
CTTGGCCGGGTCCATCCGCTCGCCGTCGACGGTGACCGTGGCCCCGCCGAACACCTGGATGTTGAGGCCGGTCGCGGTGACGATGATGTCGGCCTCGATCTCGCGGCCCGACTCCAGCAGGATCCCGGTCTCGGTGAACGTGACGATCCGGTCGGTCACGACCTCGGCGCGACCCGCCTTGATCGACTCGAACAGGTCGCCGTCCGGCACCAGGCACAGCCGCTGGTCCCACGGGTCGTAGGCCGGCTTGAAGTGCGTGTCGACGTCGTAGCCCTCCGGCAGCAGCTTGACGTTGGTCTTGCGGATGAAGCTGCGCATCATCTTCGGCCGGCGCTGGCTGAGCTGGAAGATCGCGGTGGAGACGCCGATGTTCTTCCAGCGCGTGATGCCGTACGACACCTTCCTGCCCAGGGCCCTGCGGGCCGCCGACGCGAACGCGTCCTTCGCCGGCAGGCTGAGGATGTAGGTGGGTGAGCGCTGCAGCATTGTGACGTGGCCGGCACCGGAGTCGGCCATCGCCGGCACGAGGGTCACCGCGGTCGCGCCGGAGCCGATCACGACGACCTTCTTGCCCTGGTAGTCGAGGTCCTCCGGCCACGCCTGCGGGTGCACCACCGGGCCGCGGAACCGCTCGCGGCCCTCGAAGTGCGGGGTGTAGCCCCGGTCGTAGTCGTAGTAGCCGCTGCACGCCCACAGGAAGCTCGCGGTGACCTGGCGCTCCTCGCCGTCGACGAGGGAGGTGACCGTCCAGCGCGCCGTCGCGCTGTCCCAGTCGGCCCGCACGACGTGGTGGCCGTACCGGATGTGCTGGTCGACGCCGTTCTCACGCGCGGTCTCGCGGACGTAGTCGAGGATCGACTGGCCGTCGGCCAGCGCCTTGTGGCCCTGCCACGGCTTGAAGCGGTAGCCGAGGGTGTACATGTCGGAGTCCGACCGGATGCCGGGGTAGCGGAACAGGTCCCACGTCCCACCGCTCACGGCCCGGCGCTCGAGGATCGCGTACGACCGGTGCGGCAGGTCGCGCGCGAGGTGTGCCGCGGCGCCGATGCCGGAGAGGCCGGCGCCGATGATCAGGACGTCGACGTGGTCGGCGGGCCGGTCACTGGAGTGGGTCACAGGGCGAGCGTAGGCGAAAGCCCCAGCCCCTGTAACCGGCAGTTATGCGCACTGGCCGTCGCGAATTCGCGACGGCCAGTGCAAGGAACTGCCGGTTACCGGGAGGCGGTGGCGGCAGCGCGGCCGCGACCGCGCCCACCGCCGCTGCGGCGCCGACCGCGCGCACCCGAGCCGTTGCCCGAGCCCGCACCGGAGCCGCTGCTCGGGCCACCGCCCTGACCGCGGCCGCGGCCACCGGAGCCGCCACCCTGGGGCTTGCGGGCGGGCTTGCGACCCGCCTGCTGGACGGGAGCGGCGACGACGAG
Organism: Nocardioides sp.; assembly: GCA_021166815.1. GTDB lineage: Bacteria > Actinomycetota > Actinomycetes > Propionibacteriales > Nocardioidaceae > Nocardioides. The sequence continues at coordinate 8,752 of JAJPEO010000105.1, read as the reverse complement.
GCCGCCGGGGACCAGCGTGCGCTCGCCCGGAGCCAGCTCGGCGAGCACCGGGTGGTCGGGGCCGGCCACCTTGGTCGTGACCGCCTTGATCCCGGCCTGGCGGGTCAGGCTGCGCACGTCGCGGACCTGGTCGTCGGTCATCAGCGTGATGACGGTCCCGGCCGCGCCCGCGCGTGCCGTACGGCCCGAGCGGTGCAGGTAGGCCTTGTGCTCGACCGGCGGGTCGGCGTGGACGACGAGCGCGACGTCGTCGACGTGGATGCCACGCGCGGCGATGTCGGTCGCGACCAGCGTCGAGGCCTTGCCGGAGTGGAAGGCGTCGAGGTTGCGGGTACGGGCACCCTGCGAGAGGTTTCCGTGCAGCTCCACCGACGGCACGCCCTGCTTGTTGAGCTGGCGGGCGAGGGCCTTGGCGCCGTGCTTGGTGCGGGTGAAGACGACCGTACGGCCGGGTGCGCTGGTCAGGTGGACCAGGACCGGCAGCCGGTGCTCGCGGTCGAGGTGGAGCACGTGGTGGCTCATCGCGGCGACCGGCGACTGCGCGGAGTCGGCCTGGTGGGTCACCGGGTTGGTGAGGTAGCGCTTGACGAGGACGTCGATCGCGTTGTCCAGCGTGGCCGAGAAGAGCAGCCGCTGGCCGGTGCGGGGAGTCCTGTCGAGCAGGCGCTTGACGCCGGGCAGGAAGCCCAGGTCGGCCATGTGGTCGGCCTCGTCGAGCACGGTCACCTCGACCGCGCCGAGGTCGCAGTGGCCCTGGCCGATGAGGTCCTCGAGCCGGCCGGGAGCGGCGACGACGATGTCGACGCCCCTCTTGAGCGCGGTGACCTGGGGGCCCTGGCCGACGCCGCCGAAGACGGTGATGGCCGTCAGCCCGGCCGCCTCGGCGAGGGGCTTGAGGGAGGCGTGGATCTGGCCGACGAGCTCACGCGTCGGGGCCAGGATGATCGCACGCGGGCGGCGCGGCATCGCGGGGAGCTTGGCGGCGTCGAGGCGCGCGACCATCGGCAGGAGGAACGCGTACGTCTTCCCGGAGCCGGTGCGGCCGCGGCCGAGGACGTCGCGGCCGGCGAGGCTGTCGGGCAGCGTCGCGGCCTGGATGGGGGTGGGGGTGGTGATGCCCTGCTGGGCGAGGATCTCGGACAGGCGGGCGGGAACGCCCAGGCCGATGAACGCCTGGTCGGCGAAGGTCATGGTGGATCTTTCGGTTGGCGTCTCGCCAACACATGGCCGCACGAGAAGGCGGCGTACGTGTGCCTCGAGGATCGAGGGGGCAACCGAGAGGACGGTTGCTGTGCCCGGGGCAAGACTGTGCGGGCAACGCCGACAACGGTAGTGGCGAGCGCGCCCGATCGGTGAATCCGCGCCGTCAGGACTCGGGGAGCATGTGCTTCCAGGGGCGGGTCAGCTCGAAGCGGCGCCCGCTGATCTCGACGGGGTCGATCTCGACGACGTTGTACTTCAACGTGTTGACCCAGGGGCGCAGCGGCACGTTCTCGGCCTTGTGCTCCTCGTGCTCGTCCAGCTTGCGGGCCTTGCCGCGGATGATCACGCTGGCGGCCTTCTCGTCGGCGTACTCGTCGACCTCGAAGGCGACGTCCTCGTTCATCACCACGCCGAGCAGCTTGCTGCCCCCGGCAGTGCGGAACAGCAGGGTCCGCCGGTCCGTCTCGGGGTCGTGGTGGACGGCGTAGTTGATGGGGGTGATGTGGACCTCGCCCGCGAGGTGGAACGCGAGGCGCCCGAACTCGTGGGAGCGCAGGAACTCCCAGCACTCCTCGCCATCCATGACCGACATCGGCTGGTTCATGGGTGCGAGCCTAGGCGCTCGCCGGCGGTCGGGGGAGGGACCTTCGACCCGACTCCCGCGTCCGCCTCACGCAGTCGCCTGGACGGCGACCCCCCGCTCGATCAGCCCGTCGACGTCGCCGACGCCCCACGCGGTGAGCGCGGCCCTGGTGTCGATGCCCACGGCGGGCGCGGGAGGCAGGGCCAGGCTGGAGGCCGTACGGGAGAACCGTGGGGCGGGCGCGGGCTGCACCTGTCCGGCGTGCTCGACGAACACCTCGCGCGCCGCCATGTGGGGGTGAGCGATCGCCTCGCTCATCGGGATGATGCCCGCGACGCACGCGTCGGTGCCCTCGAAGACCTCGACCCACTCGGCCTGGGTACGGGTCTTGAACGCCTCGGTGATCTGGCGTCGCAGCTCGTCGTGGTTGGCCGGGTCCCAGCGGTCCGGGACGGTGTCCTTGACGCCGAGGAGGTCGATGAAGGCGTCGTAGAACTGCGGCTCCAGCGCGCCGACCGACACGTGGCGGCCGTCGGAGGTCTCGTAGATGTCGTAGAACGGCGCGCCTCCGTCGAGCAGGCCCGACACGCGCTCCTCCTTGTACGACGGCGACGCCATGAACGCCGCCGTCATCGCGTTGAGGTGGGCCGTGCCGTCCACGATCGCGGCGTCGACGACCTGACCGGTGCCACTGGTACGCGCCTCCAGCAGGGCGGCGAGGATGCCGATGACGAGGTACGTCGAGCCGCCCCCGAAGTCACCGAGCAGGTTGGCCGGGAAGTGCGGACGCGCCTTGTCCTGCCCCAGGCCGAAGAGGCTGCCGGTGATGGAGATGTAGTTCATGTCGTGGCCGGCGACCTGGGCGAACGGGCCGCTCTGGCCCCAGCCGGTCATGCGGCCGACGACCAGGCGCGGGTTGCGGGCGTGGAGGACCTCGGGGCCCAGGCCCAGGCGCTCGAGCACTCCCGGTCGCATCCCCTCGACGAGCACGTCGGCGGACTCGACCAGCTCGAGCACGGTCTCGATCGCCTCAGGGTTCTTGAGGTCGAGCGCCACGCTGGGGCGCCCGCGGTTGAGCAGGTCGTGCTTGCCGCCGGTCAGCATCTGCCCGCCGGGCCGCTCGATGCGGATCACGTCGGCGCCCATGTCGGCCAGCGTCATGCAGGCGTGCGGGCTGGGCCCGATGCCGGCGATCTCGACGACCTTGACGCCCTTGAGGGGACCGCTGCCCTGCCCCAGCTGGATCTCGCGTTCGCTCATGCGGGCGATCATGACAGAACCACTGTCACGGTCAACCGCCACTCTCACGGGGCGGCGGGGCCGTCGAAGCCGCCGGCGGCGCCGTTGGCACCGCTCATATCGCGCCGCCGGCGCCGTGACCCGAACATGGGCCCACCCTGACACGTCCTCGGCGACGCGTCACCGACCTCGGCTCAGTGGGCGGCCGCCAGGGCCTGCGCGAGGTCGGCGCACAGGTCCTCGGGGTCCTCCAGCCCGATCGAGAGGCGCAACACGTCGGCGTGCGGCTTGGCCTCGGCGGCGACCGGACGGTGGGTGAGCGCCGCGGGGTGCTGGACGAGCGAGTCGACGCCGCCGAGCGACACCGCGTGGGTGAAGAGGCGTACGGACTCCGTGACGCGCGAGGCGGCCTCGTACCCGCCCTCGACCGCCACGGCGATCATCGCGCCGGGGCCGCGCATCTGGCGGCCGACCAGCCCGTGCGGGTCGCAGTCGGGCAGCCCGGGCCAGCGCACCTCGCGCACGCCGGGCTGTCCGACGAGCCACGCGGCGACCTTGCCGGCGCCGTCCTGCTGGGCCCGCACCCGCATCGGCAGGGTGGCCAGGCCGCGGTGGAGGAGGTACGCCCCCATCGGGTGGAGCAGGCCACCGGTGACCGCGCGGACGCGGCGCAGGGCCTGGGCCCACGGCTCGGCGCACGCGATGACGCCGCCCATGGCGTCGCCGTGGCCGCCGAGGTACTTCGTCGCGCTGTGCAGCACGAGCGCCGCGCCGTGGTCGGCGGGGTTCTGCAGGACGGGGGTGGCGAAGGTGTTGTCGACCAGCACCGGCACGTCGCCGGCGACGGCGGTGACGGCCGCGATGTCGACCAGCTCGAGCGTCGGGTTGCCGGGCGTCTCCAGCACGACCAGGCAGGTGTCGGGACGCATGGCGGCCTCCACCTCGTGCGGCGCGCAGTAGGTCGTCTCCACGCCGAGCAGCCCGGAGGCCAGCAGGTGGTCGGTGCCGCCGTACAGGGGACGTACGGCGACCACGTGGCGGCCCCGGCCCTCCACGGTCGCGGCGAGCACGGCGGCCGTCACCGCGGCCATCCCGGTCGAGAAGGCGACCGACGCGTCGGTGTGCTCGAGGTCGGCGAGCGCCTCCTCGAAGCGCGCGACGGTGGGGTTCCACAGGCGCTGGTAGACCAGGCCGCCCTCGGTCGGGTGGCCACCGGTCGCCATCGACTCGTACGACAGCCCGCCGGCGTCGATGCTCGGCAGCGGGTTGGTGGTGGAGAGGTCTAGCGGGAGGGCGTGGACGCCGAGCGCGGTGAGGTCGGCACGACCCGCGTGGACGGCAAGGGTGTCGAGGCTGGTCACTCCTCCACGGTCGTGGAATCCTCGTCGCAAGACAACCCTGAATGAAGGACCTTCGCCACACGGGACTTCACGCCGCAGATCACGGAGGAGAGATGGTGCCCCACGACACCCAGCCGGTCCATTCTTCGCCCGCCCCGGGCGCCTCGATCGACGCAGTCGACCGCCGCATCCTCGCCGCGCTCGCCAACGACGGGCGGATCACCAACGCGGCCCTGGCCAAGCACCTCGGGATCGCGGAGTCGACCTGCCTCCAGCGCGTCCGCTCGCTGCGCGAGCGCGGCATCGTGCGCGGCGTCCACGCCGACATCGACCTCGGGGCGCTGGGCTACGGCATCCAGGCCGTGGTGAAGGTGCGCCTGGGCAGCCACAACCGCGACCACGTGGCCAGCTTCCACCAGGTCGTGGCCCGGCTGCCCGGTGCGCTGCGCACCTTCCACGTCGGTGGCGAGGACGACTACCTCATCCATGTCGCGGTCTCGTCGACCCAGCAGCTGCGCGACCTGGTGCTCGAGCACATCAACGTCCACCCGGTCGTACGCCACACCGAGACCCAGCTGGTCTTCGAGGTCATCCCGGGCTCCGGCGTGCTGTGAGTCACCCCACCTTGCAACTCGTTGCATAGGGCCTCAAACTCGACCCATGGCCCTCGAACACGCCCTCCTGGTCGCGCTCTCCGAGCGCCCCGCGAGCGGCCTGGAGCTCACCCGGCGCTTCGAGCGCTCGCTGGGCTTCTTCTGGCAGGCCACGCACCAGCAGATCTACCGCGTCCTGGCGCGCATGGAGGCCGACGGCTGGGTCGAGGTCGAGGTCGTCGAGCAGGACGGCCGCCCCGACAAGCGCGTCCACACACCGTCGCCGCTCGGCCGCAGCGTGCTCGCCGAGTGGCTGGACACGCCGATGAGCCTCGAGCCCTTCCGCAGCGAGGTGGCGGTCAAGCTCCGCGGGGCGGCGTACGGCGACCGCGCGCGACTGCTCGCCAACGTCGAGGACGCGCGGCGTGACCACGCGACGCGCCTGGCGCACTACGAGCAGCTCGAGCGCACGCAGTTCCCCGACCCCGCGGCGCTGACCGACGCCGAGCGGGATCGCTGGCTCGTGCTGCGCGGCGGCATCCGCATGGAGCAGTTCTGGACCGACTGGCTGGGCGAGTACCTCGAGGCGCACGGTTTCGAGGCTCGCTCCGCTCGCACCTCAACCGACGACTGACGCCCCGCTCGCACCTCAACCGACGACTGAAGAGGCAGACCGATGACCCACCCCCTCTACCCCCACCTGCTCGAGCCCATCCGGCTCGGGTCGCTCACGCTGCGCAACCGCGTCGTGATGGGGTCGATGCACACCGGCATCGAGGACCACCCGTGGGACATCGACAAGCTCGCGGCGTTCTACGCCGAGCGCGCCCGCGGCGGCACCGGCCTGATCATCACCGGCGGGTTCTCGCCGACCAAGCACGGCTGGCTCAAGCCGTTCGCCTCCGAGATGTCGACGCGCATGCAGGCGATGCGCCAGCGCACGGTCACCGGCGCGGTCCACGACGAGGGCGGCGCGATCGCGCTGCAGGTCCTGCACGCGGGCCGGTACGCCTTCCACCCGCTCAGCCAGGGCGCGTCGAACCGGAAGTCGCCGATCACGCCGTTCCGGCCGAGCGCCATGTCGAGCAAGGAGGTCGACGCGACCGCCACGGCCTTCGCCAAGTCGGTCGCGCTGGCCCGCAAGGGCGGCTACGACGCCGTCGAGATCATGGGCTCCGAGGGCTACCTCATCAACCAGTTCCTCGCCGCGCGCACCAATGACCGCGACGACCAGTGGGGCGGCAGCTCGGCGCGCCGGATGCACTTCCCCGTCGAGATCGTGCGTCGCGCCCGTGAGCTGGTCGGCGACGACTTCCCGATCGTCTACCGCATCTCGCTGCTCGACCTGGTCGAGGACGGGCAGTCGTGGGAGGAGACCGTCGAGCTGGCCCTGCACCTGCAGGACGCCGGCGTGACCGTCCTCAACACCGGCATCGGCTGGCACGAGGCGCGCGTCCCCACGATCATCACGCAGGTCCCGCGCGGGGCGTGGGTGGAGCACACCGCCCGCCTCAAGCAGTACGTCGACGTACCGGTCTGTGCCTCCAACCGCATCAACACCCCCGAGCTCGCCGAGGAGATCATCGCCTCCGGCAAGGCCGACCTGGTCTCGATGGCCCGCCCGCTGCTGGCCGACCCGTTCTTCGTCGCGAAGGCGACCGACGAGCGCGCCGACGAGATCAACACCTGCATCGCGTGCAACCAGGCCTGCCTGGACCACGTGTTCGAGAACAAGCGGGCCTCCTGCCTGGTCAACCCCCGCGCCTGCCACGAGACCGAGCTGGTGCTCATGCCGACGCTGCGCAAGAAGACCGTCGCGGTCGTCGGCGCGGGACCGGCCGGCCTCGCCGCGGCGACCAGCGCGGCCGAGCGCGGCTTCGGGGTGTCGCTGTTCGAGAAGGCGCCCGAGATCGGCGGCCAGTTCCGCCTCGCGATGGCGGTCCCCGGCAAGGAGGACTTCGCGGAGACGCTGCGCTACTTCGGCCGCCGCCTCGAGGTCCTCGGCGTCGACGTGCGCCTGGGCACCGAGGTGACACCGGCCGACCTCGCGGCCTACGACGAGGTCATCGTCGCCACCGGCGTCGAGCCGCGCCTCCCGGAGATCGAGGGCATCGACCACCCGAGCGTGGTGTCGTACGCCGACGTCCTCTCCGGGCGTGTGGTCCCCGGCAAGCGGGTCGCGGTCATCGGCGCCGGCGGCATCGGCGTCGACGTGTCCCACTGGCTCACCCACGTCGAGGAGGACCTCGATGACTGGATGGCGCACTGGGGCGTCGGCGACCCGGTCCTGCACCGCGGCGGCCTGGCCGAGCCGAAGCCGCGCGAGAGCGCCCGCGAGGTCACCCTCGTCCAGCGCAAGTCCACCCCGATCGGCATCGGCCTGGGCAAGACGTCCGGCTGGGCGCACCGGGCCGTGCTGAAGCAGAGCGGCATCGTGCAGGTCAACGGCGCGACGTACGACCGCATCGACGACGCCGGCCTCCACGTCACCGTCGACGGCGAGCAGCGCGTCATCGAGTGCGACACCGTCGTCGTCTGCGCGGGCCAGGAGTCCGTCCGCAGCCTGTACGACGACCTCGGCCGCGGCCACCTCATCGGCGGCGCGGACGTCGCCGCCGAGCTCGACGCGAAGCGCGCGATCGACCAGGGAACGCGCGTGGTCGCCGCACTCTGAGCATGATGGGTCCATGAGGACACGCGTGGCGACGATCGTGGTCGGGGGCCTGCTCGTGGTGTGGCTGGGCATCGGCGCGCTCTTCGCCCTGCAGAACGGCTACTTCGACGAGGACGCCTGCAGCACGTGGTCGGACAACGTCGTCGCCGTGCTGCTCGGGCCGGTGAACCTGCTGGAGAGCGACCCTGCGTGGGGGATGTGCGTCACGGCTGACTGACCCGCGCAGAGCGTCTGGCTGTCGGATCGCCAGCAGGCTGGCCACATTTCGTGGGCGGCCAGAACGTGAGTCACTTCGCCGCGAGTGACGCGGCGCTGGCCTTCGAACGCACCGGCCGCCATGGCATGCACATTGACCAGGGTTGCCGGCGCTCGCTGCCGGGCGACCGACCTTCAGGCCCCGCTTCTAGCTAGCGGCCCGGAGCCGGCAGCCGGACCGTGAAGGTCGAGCCCTGCCCTGGCGTCGAGTCGACGCTGATCGTGCCCCTGTGCTGCTCGACGATGCGCTGCACGATCGCCAGGCCCAGGCCTGTGCCGGCGATCGAGGCCACGGCCGGGTGGGAGGAGCGGAAGAACTCGTCGAACAGCTGCTCCTTGTCGGCGTCGGAGATGCCCAGACCGGTGTCGCTGATCGACAGGACCACCGCTTCGGCGGTCGGGACGATGGCGATCGTGACGGTGCCGCCACGGGGGGTGTACTTCACGGCGTTGCCGATCAGGTTGACGCACATCCGGTCGAGGCCGGTCACGTCGCCCAGGACGTGCACGGGCTGGTCAGGCGGGTCGAACACCACCGTGAGCTCGTCGCGCTCCGACGTCACCTCGAGCAGGTCCAGGACCTCCTCGACCACCTGCACCAGGTCCACCGGGATCGCCGAGAGCACCCTGGCGGGATCGGCCACCTGCGAGAGCACGAGCAGGTCCTCGATCATCCGCCGCATTCGGTGGGCGCAGCGTTCGACGACGTCCACCCACACCTCGACGTCGGGCGGGAGTGACGCCGCCTCCATGAGCTCGAGATGCCCCAGGACGGAGGTGAGCGGGGTACGGAGCTCGTGGGAGATCGTGGCGATGAGCCGGCTCTTGTAGCTCGCCAGCTCCTGCACCTCGTCGAGCAGGACCC
>JAJPEO010000082.1 GCA_021166815.1 Nocardioides sp. | reverse complement strand
ACGCCGGCGTTGCTCACCCTGGGCGCGGCGTTTCTGCTGAGCGGCTGGGTCCTCGTCGAGAGCCGGTTGCGGCCCCGGCGCAGCACCCGCAGCGGCAGGGCGGCTGCCTGGCTCGCCATCGCGGTCGTACTCATGGCGCTCGTCGAGCTGGCGGCGCTCAGCGCCTGACAGGTGCCACCATGTCCCCCATGGACGCCGAGCTCCGCGAGATCCGCGACTTCCTCGCTCAGCACGCGCCGTTCGACGCCCTGCCGGCGCCGGCGCTCAATGCCCTGCCGCGCTCCTGCACCCTCCGCTACCACCGACGCGGGACGGTCGTCCTCGATGCCGGCGAGTCGGGCGACGGCCTGTACGTCGTCCGCTCGGGGGCCGTCGACATCACCGACGAGGCCGGCGGGCTGATCGAGCGCCTCGGGGCGGGACGGGCTTTCGGGATGACCACCATGCTGGAGCACCGCCCCACCCGGCACCGGTGCACGGCCATCGAGGACACCCTGGTGATCGTCCTGGCAGGCGACGCGTTCCAGCGGCTGGTCGCCGACCACCCGGCTGTCGCCACCTACTACGCCGCGACCCACCACGAGCGGCTCTCGACCGCGATCAACCGGCTGCAGCAGGCGACGTCCGGCGCCACGATCCTCGGCACCGGCGTCGGCCAGATCGCGAGCCGCGATGTCGTCAGCGTCACCACGGACGCCACGATCCGGGAGGCTGCGGCGACGATGGCCGAGCACCACGTGTCGAGCCTGGTCGTGCGCGACGGTGAGCGGCTGGCCGGCATCCTCACCGACCGCGACCTGCGCACCCGCGTCGTCGCCGAAGGCCTCGACACCGACCGCCCGGTGACCGAGGCGATGACGGTCGACCCCGTCACGCTCCCGCAGGACTCGCTGGCCTTCGAGGCGCTGCTGGAGATGTCGGCGCGCAACATCCACCACCTGCCCTTGGTCGACGCGGCGGGGCGTCCGACCGGGCTCGTCACCACCACCGACCTCATCCGCCTCGAGAAGTCCAACCCGGTCTACCTCGCTGCCGACATAGCCCGCCAGAGCGACCTCGACGGCGTCGTCGTCCAGGCCCAGCGCATCCCGCTCGTCCTCGCACAGCTCGTCGACCAGGACGTCTCGGCAGCCGACCTCGGACGCATCATGACGGCCCTGGGCGACGCCGTACGCCGTCGTGTCATCGCGCTCGTCGAGGCACCTCTGACTCCGGCACCGACCGCATACGCCTGGCTCGCCCTGGGCTCCGTGGCGCGTGAGGAGGAGGGCCTCGGGTCCGACCAGGACCACGGGCTCGTGGTGGCGGAGGAGGGCCACGACGAGTGGTTCGCCGCGCTCGCCGACGGCGTGACCGAGGCGCTCGAGCGGTGTGGCTGGCCGCGCTGCCCGGGAGACGTCATGGCCACCAACCCGACCTGGCGGACGACGCCGCAGGCCTGGCGCCAACGCTTCGCCCAGTGGGCCCACGAGCCGTCGTCGGACGCGGTCCTCGCGGTGTCCACCGTCCTCGACATGCGCCACCTCGCCGGCGACCCCGCGCTCACCGTGCAGCTCGTCGCGGGCCGTACCTCCAGCCCGCTGCTGGTGGGCCACCTCGCGGCCCAGGCGGTGCGGACGAGGCCACCGCTGGGCTTCTTCCGCAACTTCGTCCTCGAGCACGAGGGCGAGCACCGCGACACCCTCGACATCAAGCGCGGCATCTCCGCGGTCGTCCAGATGGCCCGCGTGCTGGCGCTGCGGGCGGGGTCGGGAGCCGTCGGCACGCTGGACCGCATCGAGGCCGCCGTCGACGCCGGCGCCATCGACCGCTCCCTCGCCGACGACCTGGGCGCGGCGCTGGAGCTGATGGGCCACCTGCGGGTGCGCCACCAGGCTGACCAGCTGCGAGCGGGCGAACGGCCCGACAACCACCTCGCTCCCGCTGGGCTGAGCGACCGCGCGCGCCGCCACCTCCGGGACGCCTTCGGCATCGTGCGCTCGGCCCAGCAGCACCTCGCGCAGCTCGTCGGGCCGGGCTACGTCTGATGCGGCCGTTCCGGCGACGCCGCGAGCCGAGCCTCCTCGACGAGGCTGTCCTCGACGTCGCGTTCGTCGCGCTCGACCTGGAGACCACAGGCCTGGACCCGGCCTCGGACCACGTCGTGTCGATCGGGTGGGTGCCCATCGAGCACCGTGAAGTGGTCCTCGCCGACGCGGCGCACCTCCTCGTCCGTCCACCCGGCCCCATCGGGGAGTCCGCCACCATCCACGGGCTCACCGACGCCGACGTCGCCTCCGCGCCGAGCCTCGACGAGGTCCTCCCGGACCTGGTCGACGCGCTGTCGGGTTATGTGCTCGTCGCCCACCACGCTCCCCTCGACATCGGGTTCCTGCGCGCCGCGGCGGCGGGCTTCTCGACCCCGTACGTCGACACCCTCGCCCTCGAGCAGCGCCTCCACACCGGCCGCGACCTGCCCCCGGGGGCGTTGCGCCTGGACGCGGTGCGGCGACGCTACGGACTGCCCGCGTACGCCGCCCACTCCGCCCTCACCGACGCCCTCGCCGTCGCGGAGCTCCTGCTCGCCCAGGTCGCCGAGCTCGAGCACCGGCTCAGGCGACCGGCGACGCTGCGGGACCTGGGGGCGGTCACCCCCGCCGCGGCCAAGATCCGTAGGAATGCTGATGCCGGTGTCGGTGCTCCCGGCCAGACTCGATCCCACGACTCGGGGAGCCAGACCACCGACCGGGGAGAGAGACGTTGATCATCCACGGCTACCTGCCGCGCACCACCCGCACCGACCTGCTCGAGGCCGAGAGGCCCTGTTGCATCGACACCGACCGTTGCCGCACCTGCCGGGCCAGGCTGGACGAGGTCCGCGCCGCACGTCGCGACGCCGTGCTGATGCGCGTGGCCGCCGTCCGCCCGCGCCGACCGCTGCACTGACAGGCGCATCGACGGGGCTGGCGTCACCGACCAGCTCAGGGGGGGAAACACAGAACTGCTGCCGCGCGACCCGGCTGGGGCCGGATCGGATGCCGCGCGGCAGCAGTTCTGGTCGTACGGGCCTCAGGCCGAGGCAGTCTCCCGCTCGCGCAGGATGTCGAGCGCGATGTCGATGATCATGTCCTCCTGGCCGCCGACCAGCTTGCGGCGGCCGACCTCCATGAGCAGGTCGCGGGTGTCGACGCCGTACTGCTGGGAGGCGTTCTCCGCGTGGCGCAGGAACGACGAGTAGACACCGGCGTAGCCCAGGGTGAGGGTCTCGCGGTCCACCCGCACCGGACGGTCCTGCAGGGGACGCACGAGGTCGTCGGCGGCGTCCTGCAGCTTGAAGACGTCGCAGCGGTGGTTCCAGCCCATCAGGTCCGCCACGGCGATGAACGGCTCGATCGGCGCGTTGCCCGCACCGGCGCCCTGGCCCGCGAGCGAGGCGTCGACGCGGTAGACGCCCTCCTCGACCGCGACGACCGAGTTGGCCACCGACAGCGAGAGGTTCTCGTGGGCGTGGATGCCGATCTGGGTGCCGGGGTCGAGCACGTCGCGGTAGGCCCGCACCCGCTCGCGCACGCCGTCCATCGTGAGCCGGCCGCCGGAGTCGGTGACGTAGACGCAGTTGGCGCCGTACGACTCCATCAGCTTGGCCTGCTGCGCGAGGCCCTTCGGGTCGTTGAGGTGCGACATCATCAGGAAGCCGGAGACGTCCATGCCGATCTCGCGGGCGACCTCGATGTGCTGCTTGGCGACGTCTGCCTCGGTGCAGTGCGTCGCGATGCGCACGGACCGTACGCCGAGCGAGTAGGCGCGGTGCAGGTCCTCGACGGTGCCGACCCCCGGGAGGAGCAGGCTGGTGAGGACGGCGTTCTCGATGACCTCGGAGGCCGCCTCGATCCACTCCCAGTCGGTGTTGGAGCCGGGGCCGTAGTTGACCGAGCCGCCGGCGAGGCCGTCACCGTGGGTGACCTCGATGGCGTCGACGCCGGCCTCGTCGAGGGCCTTGACGATCTTCTTGACGTCGGCGGGGTCGATGCGGTGCCGGATGGCGTGCATGCCGTCGCGCAGGGTGACGTCCTGGATGTAGAGCTCGGTCACGGGGGTCTCCTGGGTGTCAGTGGTGGTTTCGAGGCTCGCTTCGCTCCGCACCTCAACCACCGACCTTGGAACCCACCAGCTGCTCGGCGATCTTCTCGCCGGTCCGCAGCGCGGCCGAGGTCATGATGTCGAGGTTGCCGGCGTACGCGGGCAGGTAGTGGGCTGCTCCCTCGACCTCGAGGAAGACGGCCACCTTGTGGGTCACGACGACCTCGCCGACGCCCTTGCCGAGCAGGGTGTGGACCGGCTCGCCCTCGGGCAGGCGCTGGAACTGCACCTCCTGCTTGAGGCGGTAGCCGGGGACGTAGGCCGAGACCTCCTCGACCATCCGGTGGATGGAGTCGCGGATCGCCTCCTGCTGGGTCTCGTCGGGGTCGTTGACCAGGCAGAACACGGTGTCGCGCATGATCAGCGGCGGCTCGGCGGGGTTGAGGATGATGATGGCCTTGCCCTTCCAGGCGCCGCCGACGGCCTCGATCCCGTGGGAGGTGGTCTCGGTGAACTCGTCGATGTTGGCGCGCGTGCCCGGGCCGGCCGACTTCGACGCGATGGAGGCGACGATCTCGGCGTAGGGCACCTCGGTGACCCGCGAGACCGCGGCGACGATCGGGATGGTGGCCTGGCCGCCGCAGGTGACCATGTTGACGTTGTCGAGGCCGATGTGCTCCTCGAGGTTGACCGCCGGCACGACGAACGGACCGATCGCGGCGGGCGTCAGGTCGACGAGCTTCTTGCCGTACGCCGACAGCTTGGCGGCGTTGGCCTTGTGGGCCCCGGCCGACGTGGCGTCGAAGACGATGTCGATCTCGTCGAAGTGGTCCATGGCGATGAGGCCGTCGACGCCCTCGTGGGTGGTGGGCACCTTGAACCGGCCGGCGCGCGCGAGCCCGTCGGACTCGGGGTCGATGCCGACCATCGCACCCATCTCCAGGATCTCGGAGGTGCGCATCACCTTGATCATCAGGTCGGTGCCGATGTTGCCCGGCCCGATGATGGCGACCTTGATCTTCTTGTCAGTCATCAGTTCTCCTCGTTGCTGAACGTTGCGGTGACCGAGCCGAGCCCGGTGATGTCGGCGCGCACGACGGCGCCGTGGGGGACGGGGTAGACCGGGCCCAGCGCGCCGGAGAGGATGACCTGCCCGGCTCGCAGGGGGTCGCCGTACTCGACGGCCGCCGACGCGAGCCACGCGAGCGCGTTGAGCGGGTCGCCGAGGCACGCGGCGCCGTTGCCGGTGGAGACGGTCTCGCCGTTGGAGGTCATCGTCATCTCGACGTCGACCGGCTCGAGCTCGTCGAGGGTGAGCCTCTTCTCGCCCATGACGTAGAGGCCGGAGGAGGCGTTGTCGGCCACGGTGTCGCCGAGCTGGATGTCCCAGTCGCGGATGCGGCTGTCGACGATCTCGATCGCGGCGCGGGCGTGGTCGACGGCACCGCGGACCGACTCGGCGGTGAACGGACCCTCGAGGAGGTCCTCCTTGAGCACGAAGGCGATCTCGGCCTCGGCGCGCGGCTGCAGCATCCGGCTCATCGGGACCACCTGGTCCTCGCCGTACTCCATGTCGTCGAGGAGCACGCCGAAGTCGGGGGTGTCGACGCCGAGCCACTCCTGCACCGCCGGGGAGGTGAGGCCGATCTTGCGGCCGACCACGGTGGCGCCGGCGGCGACGCGGTCGCCGATGATGACGGACTGCACGGCGTACGCCGCTGCCACGTCGTCCTTGCCGATGAGGTCGCGCACCGGCTCGCACGGGACGCCGCTCTCGGCGGCCTGCTGCAACCGCTGCGCGGCTGCCTGGATCTCGGGGGAGGTCATGCGCCCATCGTGGGTGCGGTCGTGCGGGGTTGCCAGCGCGATGTTCCACCCAGTGGAACAATGGGCGGCATGGACCCCAGCTCCGTCCTCGGCAAGGTGATGACGATCCTGCACGCCTTCTCCGCCGACGACCACGGACTGAGCCTGGCCGAGCTGCAACGGCGCACCGGCCTGCCGAAGGGGACCCTGCACCGGGTGGCCGGGGACCTGGTCGGAGCCGGCCTGCTCGACCGCCGCGACGGGGACTTCCACCTCGGGTCGCACCTGTTCGAGCTGGGCATGCTCGCCAGCGTCGAGCGCACCCTGATCGAGGTGGCGACCCCGTTCATGGAGGACCTCTACGAGCGCACCCACGAGGTCGTCCACCTCGGCATCCGCGAGGGCACCGAGGTCGTCTACGTCGCCAAGGTCGCCGGCCACAAGGGCGCGCGTACCCCCACCCGCGTCGGCGGCCGGATGCCGCTGCACGCCACGGCACTCGGCAAGGCGCTGCTGGCCCACGCCCCGCAGGACGTCTGGGTCACCGTGCTGAGCGGCCCCCTCGACCGGCTGACCCCGCGCACCCTCACCGCCCCGGGCCGCCTGCGCTCCCAGCTCGACCAGATCGTCCAGCAGGGGGTGTCGTACGAGTACGAGGAGTCGACGATGGGGGTCGTCTGCGTCGCCGCGCCGGTGCTCGACGCCGACGACCGGCCCGTCGCGGCGCTGAGCATCGCGGGCACCGTGACCCGGTTCCGGCCCGAGCAGCACGCCGCGTCGGTGCGCGCGGCTGCCAACGGGGTCGCGGCGACCCTCGCCCGGCGCGCGCTGCTCACCGAGGGCTGACGCCTGCGGAGATGCTCGTCCCGGGCGCGGCCCAGGAGCACAATGAGTGACATGAGCACCGACGACCGACTTGCCGCTCTCGAGGCGCGGCTGCGCGACCTCGAGGACGAGCGCGAGATCTCCCAGCTGGTGGCGTCGTACGGCCCCCTCGTCGACGCGGGCGACGCCGACTCGGTGGCCGGGCTGTGGACCGAGGACGGCGTCTACGACGTCGATGAGTTCCTGATGGGCGACCCCGCCGCGATCCGGGCGATGGTGCTCAGCGACGACCACCAGACCCTCATCGCCCGCGGCTGCAGCCACTTCCTCGGGCCGGCGCGCGTGAGCATCGACGGCGACACCGCCGTGGCGGTGTGCCACTCGATCCTGGTCGTCCACCACGAGGGGCGGTTCTTCCCGGTGCGGTCGGGAGCCAACCACTTCACCCTGGTGCGCACCGAGGGCGGGTGGCGCATCAGCAATCGGACGTCGCGGCTGCTGAACGGCAACGAGGAGGCACCCGCCCTGCTCGGCGACGGGGCCGCGGGCCGGAGCGCGCCGACGGGGCGCTGAGCCTCAGAAGCCCCGTCCACCGCCGTGGCTCTGCCCGCCACCGCCCCCACCACCGAAGCCGCCGCCTCCCCCGAAGCCGCCTCCACCGCCGTGGCTGTGACCGCCGCCCGAGAAGCCGCCGAATCCCGAGCCGCCGCCGTGGCTGCCCCCGCCGCCCCCGCCGAAGAAGCCGCCTCCGCCACGGAAGAAGCCCCCGCTGCCGGCGCCGCGCAGCGGCTCGACCGGCTGCTCGAAGAGCTCGCGCTGGCGTTGCACCTGGGGGTCGGCGAAGCGCTGGGCGCCCCAGTAGGTGTTGAGGTAGAGCAGCCCGGCCCGGCCGGTGCGCCAGTACGGCTGGAGCACGCCGTCGACCTCGAGCTGGCGGATCGCGGGCTGCAGGCCGGCCGCGATCTCGCGCTGGCACGACACGCAGACGGGCACCTCCCGCTCCACGCCACCGGGCGGCGTGAAGGGGACCGAGACGACGCTCGGGCCGTGGCGCGGGTCGAGGAAACAAGGGGGCGTACGCACCGGGACCGGCTTGCCGGCCCGGAGCGCCTCGACGGCGGCGACCTCGTAGCGGACGTCGGCGAGCCGCTCGGTGACGAAGCGCGCGTCGGCGCCCGTGCTCATCGTGTCGAGGCGGTTGCGGGCCTCCTCGATCCTGGTGAGCGCGCTGCTCAGGCGCACGGTGATCTCGGGCGGGTCGGTGAAGGCACTCGGCATCGCGGTCACCTTCTCCGACAGCTCGATGACCTCCTCCTCCAGCGGCCCGCGCAGCGCCTCCGGGTCGACGGAGTCCCAGGGCGACACCGACGCGAAACCTCGGCCTCGGCCGGGTCGGGAGGACTGCACGATCCCCCTGACGAGCATGAGTCCCACGACGACCACGACCGCGAACAACAGCACGCCCGGGACCGGGGACCGGCCCTGCGAGGAGCTGTCCGCGAAGGGATCCACACCTCCGAAGTCGTCCTCGTCGATCCAGACGTCCTCCCCCGGGATGCCTCCCTCCTCCCCGCCCTGCGCCAGGTGGTCCAGGAAGGCGTTGAGCATGGGGCCGTACTCCGGGGCACAGCAGTCGATCGCGACGTCGACGCCGCCCTCGACGTCGTAGTAGGCCTCGCCCTCGTCGTGGAACTGGTAGGCGTGCAGCGACTGGCCCTCGCGCCGGCTGGGCGCGGCCGTCAGCAGCACGATGACGCCCTTGCGGGCGATGCGGTCGTGCAGCAGTCGGATGGTCGTACCGGGCTGGTGGGCGAGGCGGCCTCCCACCTTCAGCTTGTCGGCCGGCAGGACGGCGATCCGTACGGGCACGTCCAGCTGCCGCGCGCGTCGGGTCAGGCGGGTGGCCTGCCGCTGGTCGAGCAGGCCGGCCTCGGCCACCGCGGGGTCGAGGTGCACCCCGGGCCGGGCGAGCGCGGCGGCGACGCCGTCGAGGTAGGCGTCCACGGCAGGGTCCGCCGCGGCCGGCTGGGCCAGCGCGGCCAGCCACAGGCCGATGAGCAGCACACCGAGTCGACGCATCCCAACCCTCCCCCGTCGTGCCGCGGCGGCACGTCGGGGACAGTCTGCCGTGCCGAGGTCACGTACGCCGCTGTCCCAGCACCTGGTCGTGTGCCCAGATCTCCGTCGCCTTCACCGCGACGCCCATCAGCGCGACCCCCATGGCGATCGCCTGCAGTCCCTGCAGCTGCGTCGGGAGCAGGGAGGTGACGGGCACGAGCCCGATGTGCACCAGCATCAGCAGCGGCACCCAGCGACCCACCTGGCCCCCGCGCAGCAGCACGAGCGCGCTGATCAGCTCGCCGAGGTAGAAGCCGATCAGGAAGGTGGTCATCGCGGCCGTGACCCCGGCGTCGCGGCTGACCAGCTCCACGTCGGCGTGCCCCATGCCCAGCCGGTGGACCGCGGCCCGGAAGGCGACCAGCAGCATCGAGAGCCCGGCCAGGCTGATCGTGCCCACCCCCCAGATCCCGAGGCCCACCATGCCGACCACCGCGTTGCGCGAGGGCAGCAGCCACTGGATCGTGGGCAGGCCGAAGGTGAGACCGATCGAGGCGAGGAACAGCGCGGCCGCCCCGACCAGCCACAGCGAGCCCTCCTCGTGGACCGACCACAGCAGGTCACCAGCGTCCAGCGACAGGGGCAACGCGAAGGAAGCCAGCACCGCGAGGACGGCGCCGCTCGCCAACGAGGCCGCCGACCACGGCAGCCACCGGTCTCCCATCTTCAGACCGTAGGGGCTGGCCCGCCGCGGGGAGGCCACATTGACCGAACCCCCGACGTACGCAGAGGTTCTGGGGCGGTTGGTTTCCCCGCTTGAGCGGGGAAGTCGGAACCTACTGGCCGGAATTTCGGCCAGTAAGTGGCCAGTTCCCCGCGTAAGCGGGGAAACCGACCGCCCCCTCACCCCACATCGCGGCGCCGCACGCCGACCAGCCCCCCGACGACCCCGAGCACACCGAGCCCGGTGAGCACAGCGGCCGGCGCGGCGTCGAACGACTCCAGCGGCAGCAGCGGGAGGTGGTGGTAGGGCGAGAGGCCTGCGGCCCAGTCGGGCAGGTCGAGGATCTCGCCGAGGTAGGTCTGCAGCAGCGCGAAGACGAAGACCGTCCACACCAGCGGGGCCAGGCGTGGCAGCAGTCCGTGGAGCAGCACGGCGAGGCCGATCAGCAGCACCATGGCGGGGAGGTACGACACCGCGCCACGCACGATCGGCCAGAACAGGGCGCCGTCGCCGGTGGTCGCGACGTGCATCCCGGCGGTGCCGAACCCGAGCAGGAGCAGCATCAGCACGCTCCCCAGGAGCGCCACGGCGATCCCGGCCCGCATCCAGCGCACCCGCGAGACCCCGGTCGCCAGCACGGGTTCGGCGATCCCGACGCGCTCGTCGTGGCGTGCCCGCAGCACCGAGGTCAGGGTGAACGCCGAGGCGAGGATCGCGGTGAAGGCGAGGATGAATGCGTAGTAGCTGCGCACCAGGTCGTCCTCGTCGGCGCCCATCACCTGGAGGATCTCGGGGTTGGACTCCACGAAGGTGCCGATGTCCTGGGAGAACGTGCCGTAGACCATGCCCATCACCAGGATCCCGGCGCCCCAGCCCAGGAGCAGGCCCCGCTGGGTACGCAGCGCCAGCCCGATCGGGGTCGACACGAGTGCGGTCGCGCGGGGCCGGCCGCGGCGCGGCTGGATGAGCCCGGCGCCGAAGTCGCGGTGGGCGGTGAGCACCCCTGCGAGCAGCAGCAGCACGACGGCCAGCGCGGCGAGAGGTATCAGCATCCACCAGCGGGTCTCCCCGAACGGCCGCACCGCCTCCTGCCACGCGATCGGCGAGAGCCACACCAGGTCGCTGCCCTCGGCCGCGGCCCAGCCCCGTCCGACGACCATCACGCCCAGCACGCCCCCGGCCAGCGCGAGGGCGCCGCGAGCGGAGGCGACGACCTGGGCAGCGATCGCGGCGACGCCGGTGAAGACGACCCCGACGGCTGCCAGCGCCGCGCCGTGCGCGACGGAGTCGGTGCCGGGCATGCCCGTCCAGGCGAGCACCGCCGCGTCGAGCGCCCCGACGAGCAGGCTGCAGCCGAGGGCGACGAGGAGGATGGCGAGGGTGGCGGCGTGCCGTCCGGCGATGCCGCTGCGCAGCAGCTCCGAGGTGCCCGACTCCTCCTCGGCGCGCGTGTGCCGTACGACGAGGAAGATCATCATCAGCGCCGTGCCGATCGCCGCGACGGCGGTGACCTCGTAGGCGATGATCCCGCCGAGCGTGTCGACGTCGTAGGGCACGCCGGCGAGCAGCCGCGAGGAGGCGCTGCTCTCGACCATCGAGGCGTAGGACGCGATCTGCTGGGGGGTGGCGTAGAACTCCTGCACCGCGGACGCCGACGCCCCGGTCGTCCCGATGATGCCGACGACCCACAGGGGGATCCGGATGCGGTCGCGGCGCAGGGCCAGCCGCACGAACTGGCGGGTGCCGGCGAAGTGACCGCGCGGCGTGCTCACGTGGTCACGTCCTCGCCGTACTCGCGCAGGAACAGCTCCTCGAGCGTCGGCGGGTGGGCCTGCAGCGACCGCACCCCCATCGCCGCGAGCTTCGGCAGCACGACCTGCAGCGCCTCGTCGTCGACCTCGAAGACGAGCCGCCCGCCGTCGCGGCGGACGCGGTGGACACCGTCGAGCCCGGCCAGCTCGGCGCCGTCGTGGTCGGTCTCGGCGAGGACGGTCGTGTGGGTCAGGTGGCGCAGGTCGGCCAGCGTGCCGGTCTGCACGTTGCGGCCGGCGCGGATGATGCTGACGCGGTCGGAGAGCGCCTCGACCTCGGCCAGGATGTGGCTGGAGAGCAGGATGGTCGCGCCCTCCTCGCGCAGCTCGTGCACGCAGCGCTGGAACTCCGCCTCCATGAGCGGGTCGAGGCCCGACGTCGGCTCGTCGAGCAGGTAGAGCTCGACGCGGCTGGCCAGCCCGG
>JAJPEO010000045.1 GCA_021166815.1 Nocardioides sp. | reverse complement strand
CGAGACGCAGATGCTGCGCTACCTCAAGCGCCTCGCAGGACGCGACTACGCCCTGGACCGCGGCATGATCCCGCTCGGCTCGTGCACCATGAAGCTCAACGCGACCACCGAGATGGAGCCGATCAGCCTGCCCGGCTTCGCCGACCTCCACCCCTACGCCCCGGTCGAGGACGCGGCCGGCTACGCGCAGCTCGTGAAGGACCTCGGGACCTGGCTCGCGGAGGTGACCGGCTACGACCAGGTCTCCGTCCAGCCGAACGCAGGCTCGCAGGGCGAGCTGGCCGGCCTCATGGCGATCCGCGGCTACCACAAGGCCAATGGCCAGGGTGAGCGCAACATCTGCCTGATCCCGAGCTCGGCCCACGGCACCAACGCGGCCTCCGCGGTGATGGCCGGCATGAAGGTCGTGGTCGTCAAGGCCGCCGACGACGGCTCCGTGGACCTCGAGGACCTCCAGGCCAAGTGCGAGCAGCACTCCGACGCGCTCGCGGCGATCATGGTCACCTACCCCTCGACCCACGGCGCCTACGAGGACTCGATCACCCAGCTGTGCGAGACCGTCCACGCCCACGGCGGCCAGGTCTACGTCGACGGGGCCAACCTCAACGCCCTGCTGGGCTTCGCACGACCCGGTGAGTTCGGGGGAGACGTCTCACACCTGAACCTGCACAAGACCTTCTGCATCCCCCACGGCGGCGGCGGACCGGGGGTGGGCCCCGTGGCCGTGCGCGCCCACCTGGCCCCGTACCTCCCGACCCACGCCATGCACCCCGACGCCGACCGCCGCGAGGGCATCGGCCCGATCAGTGCGGCCCCGTACGGCTCCGCCGGCATCCTGCCGATCACATGGGCCTACATGCGGATGATGGGCTCCGAGGGCCTGACCCGCGCCACGGCGGTGGCAGTGCTGTCGGCCAACTACATCGCCGCCCGCCTCGACGAGCACTTCCCGGTGCTCTACCGCGGCCACGGCGGCCTGGTGGCCCACGAGTGCATCCTCGACCTCCGCGACCTCTCCAAGAGCAGCGGCGTCACGGTCGACGACGTGGCCAAGCGTCTGGTCGACTACGGCTTCCACGCCCCCACGATGTCGTTCCCCGTGGCCGGCACCCTCATGGTCGAGCCGACGGAGTCCGAGGACCTGGCCGAGATCGAGCGGTTCTGCGAGGCGATGATCGCCATCCGCCGCGAGATCGCACGGGTCGAGGCGGGGGAGTGGAGCGCCGAGGACTCGCCGTTGCGGCACGCGCCCCACACCGCGCGCACCCTCGTCGGTGACTGGGAGCGGGCCTACTCCCGCGAGGAGGCGGTGTTCCCCTCCGGCATCGACCCCGACAAGTACTGGCCGCCGGTGGCCCGCATCGACCAGGCGTACGGCGACCGCCACCTGGTGTGCGCCTGCCCGCCGCCGGAGGCCTTCGTCGAGGACGCCGACTGAGCCGTCGGCGAGCCGATCGGGTCAGACGCCCTGCGCGACGCTGGACATGTTGAAGTCCGGCACGCGCAGGGCGGGCGTGGCCGTCCGCGAGAAGTAGTCGTCGCCCCACTCGCGGCTGAAGCTCGGCACCGTCGCCGAGGCTGCGGTGAAGCGCGAGAGCAGGTCGATGGGGCTCTCGTTCCAGCGGAAGTTGTTGGCCATCCCGACGATCTCCCCGTCCTCGACGACGTAGACGCCGTCTCGGGTCAGGCCGGTGAGGAGCATCGACTGCGGGTCCACCTCGCGGATGTACCACAGGCAGGTGAGGAGCAGGCCACGCTCGGTGCCGGACACCAGGTCCTCGACAGAGCCGGTGCCGCCGTCGACCTCGAGCACGAGGTTGTCGATCATCGGGGTGGCGGGCTGGCCGGTGAGGCCGGCCGAGTGGCGGGTCTGCAGCAGCGCCTCGAGCCGGCCGTCCCTGATCCAGTCGGTCCTGGTCAGGGGGAGGGCGTTGTCGAAGACCGAGTCGGTGTTGTCCGACGCGGCCGCGCTCACCCACGGCTGGCACTGCAGCCCCGGGTGCTCGGGGTCGGAGAAGAGGTGCACGCCCGGTGCCACCATCTGCTCCCCGATGCGAGTCCCGCCGCCGGGGCGGCTGTAGACGGACTCACCCTCGTGGGCCACCCGGGCGCCGGCGCCCCAGTAGGCGTCGATCATGAGGTCGGCGACCGAGGACGGGGGCAGGATCGTGTCGTAGCGCCCGGCAGGAAGGTCGATGCGACGTGCCCCCCAGGCCAACCGCTGGGCGACCTGGTGCGCCATGGCGTGGGCGTCGACGTCGGTGAAGTCCCGTGTCGCTCCGCCGACCCACGCGCTGCGCGTCAGGCCGGCGTCCTTGGCCGTGCAGGCGTAGTGCCCGGTCGGCTGGACGTGCCGCAGGCGCACACCGCGGCTGGTCGCGAGGTAGGTGGTGGTCACGTCGTGGTCGACGAATCCGTAGAGCACGCGGTCCTCACCGCTGGCCCGCCGGAACTCCTCGCCGAGCGCCGGGGCGAAGTCACGATAGACCCCGATGTCAGTCCCCTCGGGCGCGTCCTCCCAGTCGGGGGAGACGCGGCCCTCCGCCAGGTCGGCACGGTCCTCGGCGTCGGAGGCACCTCGCGCAGCCGCGTCGGCCGCACCGCTCAGGGCACGGGCCTGGTCGAGCGTGGTCACGCTGCCGGAGACCGAACCCGTGGCGACGCCGGTGGCGGTGTGGTGGAAGGCGACGATCGAGAGCGATGCCGAGACCATCACACCGTTGGTCGTCAGGGTGTTGTTGGCCCACCTGAGGTTGGCGCTCGTGGACACGCGCGCGATCACGACGCAGTCGTGGGACGTGCTCGCAGCAAGGGCTGCCTCGACGAGCTGCTGGGGGGTGGTCATCGGCCTGCCTCCGCAACCGTGTTGAGGACGTTGACGCCCCGGAACAGGGCAGAGGGACATCCGTGGCTCACCGCGGCGACCTGTCCCGGCTGGGCCTTGCCGCAGTTGAAGGCTCCGCCGAGCACCCAGGTCTCCGGTCCACCCACGGCCTCCATGGAGTTCCAGAAGTCGGTGGTCGTGGCCTGGTAGGCGACGTCGCGCAGCATGCCGTCGAGTCGACCGTCGCGGATCCGGTAGAAGCGCTGGCCGGTGAACTGGAAGTTGAACCGCTGCATGTCGATGGACCAGGACTTGTCGCCCACGATGTAGATGCCGTCCTCGACGGACCCGATGAGGCCGTCCGTCGACGGTCCCTCCGGGTCGGGCTGAAGCGACACGTTGGCCATCCGCTGGATGGGGATGTGGCCGGGGGAGTCGGCGTACGCACACCCGTTGGACCGCCCGTCGTTGAGCTCAGGGTGCGCGGCGGCCATCGCCCGGTCGAGCTGGTAGCCCACGAGCACGCCGTCGCGCACGATGTCCCACGACTGGGCGGCGACGCCCTCGTCGTCGTAGCCCACCGTGGCCAGTCCGTGGGTGACCGTGCGGTCACCGGTGACGGTCATGGCAGGGGAGCCGTACTGCAGCGTGCCGAGCTGGTCGTAGGTCGCGAAGGAGGTGCCGGCGTAGTTGGCCTCGTAGCCGAGGGCGCGGTCGAGCTCGGTGGCGTGGCCGATCGACTCGTGGATGGTGAGCCAGAGGTTGGAGGGGTCGATGACCAGGTCGTACGACCCCGCCTGCACGCTCGGGGCGCTGAGCTTCTCGGCGAGCAACTCGGGAGTCTGGGCGAGCTCGCCGTCCCAGTCCCACGAGCCGTCGGTGAGGTACTCCCAGCCGCGTCCCACGGGCGGTGCGATCGAGGCCATCGTGTCGAAGACCCCGGAGGTGGCGTGCGTGCCAGACGCTTCGAAGCCGGGTTGGATGCGCACGCGCTGCTGGGTGGTCGCGGTGCCGCTGAGGTCGGCGTAGTACTTGTTCTCCTGCACCTGCTGCAGGAACGAGGTGGCGTGCGCGACGGGTCCTGAGCCGCTCAGTCGGCGAGTCCACTCGACCAGGAGCGCGGCCTTCTCGGCAGTGGCGACGTCGAAGGGGTTCACGTCGTAGGCGGAGACCCAGACGGCGCCGGCGTGGACCGGCTCCGGAGCCAGCTCGACCGGCCGCAACGTCATGGTCGCGGCCACTCGGGCCACGGCGACGGCCGCCTCGGCAACACGCACCGCCTCGTCCTCGGTCAGCACGATCCCCGAGGCGAAGCCCCAGGCGCCGCCATGGACCACGCGGACACCGAACCCGAGGTCCTCGGCATCCGCGGCGGTCTGGAGCACGCCGTCACGGGCGGCGAGGTACTGGTGGCGCAGGCGTTCGAGGCGGAAGTCCGCATGGGTCGCGCCCAGCTCACCCGCGCGCTGCAGCGCCGCCTGGGCGAGCTGGTGCAGCGGAAGCTCAGCAAACGTGGGGTCCAGGACGCCTGCGGTCATGACGGTGAACCTAGCCCAGGTGGAGGGTGGCGTGGGAGCCCTGGCGCCCCTTGTGCACGCGCAGCTGACTGGGGATCCGCGTCTGCATCTCGCCCACGTGGCTCACCACGCCGACGACCCGGCCGCCGTCACGCAACCCGTCGAGGGTGTCCATCACGTCGTCCAGGGTGTCGGCGTCCAGGGCACCGAAGCCCTCGTCGACGAAGAGCGTGTGCACCTCACCGCCGCCGGCCTCCCCGCCGATCACGTCGGCCAGGCCCAGGGCGAGCGCGAGGGACACCACGAAGGTCTCGCCGCCCGAGAGGGTGGCCGGGTCACGGGACTCACCCGACCACTCGTCGCGCACCAGCAGGCTCAGCCCGCCCCGCGTCTCCCCGGCGCCCCGTCGGCCGGTGTGGATCAGCGTGTAGCGCTGGCTGCTCATCGACCACAGGCGCGTGTTGGCGGCAGCGACCACCTGCGCGAGGCGATGGGCGAGGACATAGGCAGACAGGCGCATGCGCAGGCGGTTGTCGCCGGACCTGCCCTCGACGAAGGAGGTGAGCGAGTCCACGAGGTCGAGCTCACGCCGCACGGGCAGCCACGTCGCCAGGGCCTCACCCAGCTCCTGCCGCAGGTCGTCCAGGCGCGTGCCCCGGGTCTCGAGGCGCGCCAGCTCGTGCACCGCGTGATCGGCCCGGGCCTTGGCGCGGCCGACCTCGGCCTCGAGCCCTTGCACGTCGGGAACCGGCGGATCGCCGAGATCACGCAGCACCGGGCCGTCGAGCTCCTCGCGGACCCGACGCACCTGACGATCATGCTCCTCCACCAGAGCGGTCAACGCCACCACCTCGTCGGCGGGCACCAGGGCCGCGGAGGCCGCCTCGAGGTCGACGAAGCCCGCCCGCAGCGCTGCGGCGACGGCGAGCTCGTCGACCTCCACGGCTGCCGCACGGGCAGCCTCCTGCTCCGACAGTGCAGCCCGCGCCGCGTCGCAGGCCGACTCCAGCGCACCCAGCAGGGCCTCCAGCGCCACGACGTCGGGACAGTCCCACGTGGCCAGCAGCGCGGCGACCTCGGCGTCCAACGCGTCCAGGGTGTGGCGTACGGCGACCGTGCGCGCGCGTAGGCCCTCGCGCTGCTGCCGTCGCTCGGTCGAGGCCGCCTCGAGGCCGGACAGCTCGGCGGCGAGGTCCTGGCACCGCTGGCGCAGACCGTCCTCGGTGGCCGCGAGACCCTCGGCCTCCTGCAGGTCGCTGGTGGCCTGTGCGAGCAGCGACCCCAGGTCGTCGGCGGGACCCGCCTCGGCACGGGCGACCGCCAGGGCCTGCTCGAGCTCCCTGAGGTGACCGCGCCGGGCCTCGTGAGTGGCTTCGAGGTCGTCGACCACCTTGCGGGCCTCGCGCTCGGCTGCAGCGTCCGGCGCTCCCGGCAACGGCGACGCGGGGGAGGGGTGGTCGTGCGACCCGCAGACCGGGCAGCTGTCGCCCACGACCAGCGCGGAGGCGATCTCCGACGCCATGCCCTCCAGGCGCGCCTCGCGCACGTCGAGCCACCGCTCCTTGGCGGCCACCAGTGCCTGCGCGGTCTCGTGGGCAAGGAGGCCGGCCTCGTCCACGCGAGGAGCCAGCTCCGCGACCCGCGCTGCCGCTGCGTGGCGGGCCCGCAGCTGGGCCGTCCGGGCTGTCAGCCCCTCGACGAGCAGCCGGGCCTCACCGGACCGCTCGAGGTGCGCCCGCACCCCGTCCAGCTCGTCCGGGATCGCCTGGCGGCGCATCTCGGACTCCCGATCGAGTGTGTCGAGGTGCTCGAGCTCGGACTCGAGGCTTGAGAGCCCCTCGCGCTGGGCGGCGGCCTCGGTGATCCCGGGCCGCAGCCTGTCCAGGTCGGCTCGCGCGGCCGCGACGCGATCACGCACGAGGCTCACGTCTGATGCCGGCGTCGGGGTGCCGCTGAGCGTGGCCACCCGGGTGAGCGCAGCGGCGCAGGCACCCTCGGTTCGCCGCAGTGCGGCCTGCACGCCCTCGCGCCGTTCGAC
>JAJPEO010000038.1 GCA_021166815.1 Nocardioides sp. | reverse complement strand
CCCTCGTCCGTCAGCGGCCGGAGCCGCTCCTCGCCCGACCACGCCTTGCGACTGACCGCCTCGCCGTGGCGCAGGACCACCACCGGCCACGTCTTGCCGCGCAGCGAGCGCGCGTGGGCCAGGGTGTCGCGGTCACGGCGGTAGCTCAGCAGCGTCTGGGCCTTGTCCCAGGGGACCCACGCGACCTGGTCGACCTCGTGGTTGGGCTCCCACCCGCTGACGTCGGCGGACCCGACCACGCGCGCCACCCAGTAGTGGACCGACTTCATCCGGCCGTTGCCGACCCCGTAGCGCTGCATCGGCAGCGAGGGGCCCAGGCGGACGGTGAGGCCCGTCTCCTCCGCGACCTCGCGCACCGCGGCGGTGAGCTCGTGCTCACCGGCGTCCGCCTTGCCCTTCGGGAAGGACCAGTCGTCGTACTTGGGGCGGTGCACCAGCAGCACGTCGCCGCCCTTGCGGGTGACCACCGCGCCCGCGGCGCGCACGTCGGGGAGGGGCATGGCGTTAGTGTCACACCACCCCGCCCGCCCACAGAAGCCAGCCGGAGGAACTCGCCGTGCGTCGCCCGCTCCTCCTCGCCCTCGCCGCCCTCGTGGTCGTCGCCGGCCTCGTGGCCTGGCGCCTGACCAGCAGCGGCACCGCCTTCGAGGAGGCCGTCGCGATGGTCCCGGCCGACAGCGAGCGGGTCACGTGGACCGACTGGGCCGGCGTACGACGCGCCCTCGACGCCGACCTCGACGTCGACTCCAGCGCCGAGGACGTCACCGCCTTCCTCGACGAGGCCCACGGGCGCGACCTCACGTCCTCGTCCGCACTGGTGTCCTCGGCCGCCACGAGCCACGAGCGCCTGGGCTTCTCCCCCGCGACCCTCGACTGGGAGGTCCTCGCCCAGTCGACCGAGGGCGCGGCCGTGATCATGAAGCTCGCCTCGAGCGAGGCCGCCGCCCAGGTCGCCGACCGCCTCGAGGGCCTCGGCTGGGACGAGGCCGACGGCGCGTGGATCGGCGGCCCCGACGTGCTGGCCGGCCTCGGCGGGACATTGACACCCGAGCTGCAGCACTTCGTCGTGCTCGAGGACGAGGCGATCCTCATCGCCTCCGACCGGGCCGGCCACGTCACCCGGGTCGCCGAGGCCGTGCGCGGCGACGCCGAGCGGGTCAGCGGCTTCGACGACGTCAGCGAGCGGTTGGCGTCACCGCTCGCCGCCGTGGTCTACAGCGGGAACCACGCGTGCGAGAAGCTCGCCATGGCCCAGGCCGACGACGCCGCCCAGGCCGAGGCCGAGCAGCTCGTCGAGCAGGCCGGCGGCGTCCACCCCCTCACCGCGTTCGCGATGGGCCAGCTCCCCTCCGGCGACGTACGGGTGGCGATGGAGATCGAGGACGCCGACGACGCCGAGGCCGAGGCCACCGCCCGGGCCGCGCTGGCCGCCGGGCCGGCGCCGGGCCAGGGAGGCGAGTTCGGCGAGCGCTTCAGCGTCGAGCGCGCCGCGGCGAAGGGGCGCGTGATCACCCTGGACCTGGCTCCCCTCGAGGGGCAGGACTACGTGCTCTCGGACCTGTCGACCGGGCCGGTGCTGTTCGCGACCTGCTAGTCGCCCCGTCAGCCTTGGGGGCGGTCAGCCTTTGGGGCGGTCAGTCCTGGGGCGCGCGCGGACTGATCCCGAGCAGCGTGTCGATCTGGTCCTGGGAGAGGTGATCGTCGGACTCGCTGGCCGCGATGATCAACGACGTCGTCAGCTCGACCTCACTGAGGAGGTCACCATCTTCGAGCGTCACGTCGAACTGGTCGTGCACGTCTGGGCCCTCCTTCTGCGCTGGTAGAGGTCGATCTCTGACGATGCCCGTTCCCAGGCCGTTCTAAACCTGTTTGGGGCAAAAATGATCCAGATGGGTCATCTGTATTCTCCCCCCGCAGGCAAGGCCACGACGTCGGTGGACTGGACCGCTGAAATGGGACGGATCCCACCTCGCAAGCGAGATGGGATCCGACGTGAGATCTGGACGGTGCGTCCAGGTCGGTCGCTATCAGACCGGGCGAACGTTCTCCGCCTGGGGACCCTTGGGACCCTGCGTGACGTCGAACTCGACCTTCTGGTTCTCCTCGAGGGACTTGTAGCCCTGCGACTGGATCGCCGAGTAGTGCACGAAGACGTCGTCGCCGCCGTCCTCCTGTGCAATGAAGCCGAAGCCCTTCTCAGCGTTGAACCACTTAACGGTGCCCTGAGCCATGTTGCTCGTTACTCCTCATATCGGGGCGAGAGCCGCCACCTCGGCGACCCACACCAGATGCGGTGACACGTCGCTCCGACTTTCAAGCTGGCTTGGCCCGAAGAAGAAACGCCGTTGGATCACAAACTCCGCGGGCGTCGACCTGCTGGAACTTGCACCTGTTGCATGGAGGACGCTATCAGCAAACTCGCCACGATCCACCCCCTCGCCACACTCATGTGGATGAACGGTCGGTGTCCCGGGCCGTTCGGGAGGGTGGAACCGCCCGCGGGTAGCCTTGCCTCGCCCGCGGATCGACCGCGGAAACACCAGGGCCTCTAGCTCAATTGGCAGAGCATCGGACTTTTAATCCGCTGGTTGTGGGTTCGAGTCCCACGAGGCCTACGTACCCCTTGCCCCCCGTGGCCAAGCCCCCATGTAACCGGCAGTTGGTGGCACTGGCCGTCGCGAATTCGTGACGGCCAGTGCGCCTAACTGCCGGTTACATGGGGAGAGTCGGGAGAGGGGGGAGGCGGGCCGGGGGTCAGGTGTCGAGGCTGGCGATCAGGGCCTCGACCCGCGTACGGATCTCGTCGCGGATCGGGCGTACGGCCTCGACGCCCTGGCCGGCGGGGTCCTCGAGGACCCAGTCCTCGTAGCGCTTGCCGGGGTAGTACGGGCACTCGTCGCCGCAGCCCATCGTGATGACGACGTCGGAGGCCTCGACGGCCTCGGTGGTGAGGACCTTGGGCTGGTTGCCGGCGATGTCGATGCCGACCTCGGCCATCGCCTCGACCGCGGCGGGGTTGATCGAGTCGGCCGGGGCGGAGCCGGCCGAGAGCACCTCGACGCGGTCGCCCGCGAGGTGCTGCAGCCAGCCGGAGGCCATCTGGGAGCGGCCGGCGTTGTGGATGCAGACGAACAGGACGGTGGGCTTGCTCATGGGGTGACCTCCGGGGCGTGGGGGTAGCGGTCGCGCAGGGCGAGGGAGACGTACACGAGGCCGACCAGGACCGGCACCTCGATCAGCGGGCCGACGACGCCGGCGAGCGCCTGGCCCGACGTGACGCCGAAGGTCGCGATCGCCACGGCGATGGCCAGCTCGAAGTTGTTGCCCGCGGCGGTGAAGGCCAGCGTGGCGGTGCGCTCGTACGTCATCCGCATGGCCTTGCCGAGGAGATAGCCGCCGCCCCACATCAGCGCGAAGTACGCCAGCAGCGGCAGCGCGATGCGCGCCACGTCGACGGGCCGGCTGGTGACCTGCTCCCCCTGCAGCGCGAAGAGGACCACGATCGTGAACAGCAGGCCGTACAGCGCCCACGGACCGACGCGCGGCAGGAAGGAGGACTCGTACGCCTCCCGTCCCCAGCGTCGCTCCCCCACCCGGCGCGAGAGCCAGCCCAGGAGCAGCGGGACGCCGAGGAAGACGAGCACCGACTTCGCGACCTGCCAGGTGGAGACGTCGAGGCCGGACTGGTCCAGGCCCAGCCACCCGGGCAGGACGGAGAGGTAGAACCAGCCCAGGCCCGCGAACGCGACGACCTGGAAGACCGAGTTGAGGGCGACGAGCACCGCCGCGGCCTCGCGGTCGCCGCAGGCCAGGTCGTTCCAGATGATGACCATGGCGATGCAGCGGGCCAGCCCGACGATGATCAGGCCGGTGCGGTACTCCGGGAGGTCCGGGAGCATCAGCCAGGCGAGCGCGAACATCAGCGCCGGCCCGACGAGCCAGTTGAGCACCAGCGACGCGACCATCATCGGGCGGTCGCTCGTGACGGTGTCGAGGCGGTCGTAGCGGACCTTGGCGAGGACGGGGTACATCATCACCAGCAGGCCGATCGCGATCGGCAGCGAGACCCCGTCGATCTCGACGGCAGCGAGGGCGTCGCCGAGGCCCGGCACCAGCCGTCCGAGCAGGAGCCCGGCGGCCATGGCCAGGCCGATCCAGACCGGCAGGAACCGGTCGAGGGTCGAGAGCCGGGCGGCGACGTCGTGGGTGTCGGCGGTCGTCGTCACACCTGCGCCTTGCGGGCGCGGACGAACGCGCTGGCGAACGCCCCGTCGAGCGCCTCCACCACGTCGGCGAGGGTCATCCCCGCGGGCAGCTGCGAGGCGTCGAGCTGCTCGGCCAGCGCCTCGAGGTCGGCGCGCGCGTAGTCGCGGGTCACCTCCACCGACGCGTCCTCGAAGCCCGCCGCGCCCAGCTTGGCGACGTACTCGGAGTCGAGCAGCGACCCGGAGATGCAGCCGGTCCACAGCGCGACCACTCCGCGCAGCGCGTCGGGGATGGGCTTCAGCAGCACGACGTCGGAGACAGCGAAGCGACCGCCCGGGCGCAGCACCCGGAACGCCTCGCGCAGCACGGCGTCCTTGTCGTGGCTGAGGTTGATCACGCAGTTGGAGATGACGACGTCGACCGACGCGTCCGGCATCGGGACGTCCTCGATCGAGCCGTGCAGGAACTTCGCGTTCTCCACGCCGGCCTCGGCGCGGTGGCGCTCGGCGAGCTCGAGCATCTCGGGCGTCATGTCCAGCCCGTACGCCGTCCCGTCGGGCCCGACGCGGCGGGCGGAGAGGAGGACGTCGAGTCCTCCGCCGGACCCGAGGTCGAGGACGTCCTCACCGGGGAGGAGCTCCGCCAGCGCCGTGGGGTTGCCGCAGCCGAGCGAGGCCGCGAGCGCGCCGTCGAACGGGGTGTCGTCCTCGGAGTAGTGGCCCGACGTGATCGGGTCGACCGACCCGGCCGGCGCGGAGTCCCCGCAGCACGACGTGGTCGGGGCGCAGCAGCTGGCGTCCTGGTCGGCGAGGGCGAGCCGCGCGGCCGCGGCGTAACGCTCCTGGACCTGCTGGCGGATGGTGTCGTCCGTGGTGCTCATCGAAACGGGTCCTGTCTTGATGGAAGTCGAATCAGCCTGGTTCCACTCTGGACCTCTGATTCGATGGATGTCAAGATGGATCCGTGCCCGTTCTCGAATCCACGCCCCAGAGCGCCGCCGTCACCTGCTGCGGGCTCGCCGCCACGCCCGTCACCGAGGACGACGCGGCCCGGCTGGCGCCGATGTTCAAGGCGTTGGGCGACCCCGTGCGACTGCGCATGGCGTCGATGATCGCCGCCCGGCCGGAGGTGTGCGTCTGCGAGATCACCCCAGCGTTCGACCTCTCGTCGGGCACGATCTCGCACCACCTCAAGACGCTGCGCGAGGCGGGGCTGGTCGACTCGGAGCGACGCGGGACCTACGTCTACTACTGGATCAACCCCGAGGCCATCGGAGCGCTCTCGGCGCTGCTGGCCGTGGAGTGATCAGTCGAAGCGCAGCTTGCCGTTGTTCTCGCCGCGCGCCCACCTGGGCAGGATGAAGACGCCCTCGGCCTCCACGCACACGCCCTCGGCGTCGGCGATGTGGCCGCTGACGAAGCTCTTCACACCCTCGGTGTGGGTCATCTTCGCCTCGCCGTGCAGCTTGCCCAGCGGCGTGCCGCGGCGGTAGCGGATCGTGAGGGTGCCGGTCATGCCCGGGCTGCCGGCGTGGGCGGCCGCCTCGCCGAGCAGCTGGTCGAGGAGCAGCGCCGAGACGCCGCCGTGCACGAGCGTGGGCGGGCCCTCGTACTGCGGGCCGAGCACGAAGTCGGCCCAGATCCGCCCGTCGTCCTCGCGCTGGATGTCGAGCGGCGGGGCGACGGGGTTGCGTACGCCGACCACGGCATTGCCCCACGGACGGCCGAAACCCTCCTTGTTGAAGCGTGTGCCGTACGACGCGCCACCGAGCTCGGCGGAGAGCATGGTGTGGACCTCGCGGAGCCTCGCCACCGCTTCCGCGGCCACCTCGGGAGCGACCTCGGTGCGGATGCTCACCTCGGCGAGCTCGCGCAGGACCTCGGCGATGGGGCCGTACGTGGCCTGCTCGCGCTCGATGTCCTGGGTGGTCGCCTCGTCGAGGATGTAGCCGGTCATGGGCAAACTCTAGAACGGGTTTCAGCGACGCGCGTCGTCGGCCCTGACCCCGCGTACGCCGCTGTCGGTGAGCCGGGCCTCCTCGGCCGCGACCGCCTCGAGCTCCAGGCGCCGCGCCTCCTGCAGGCGGGCCAGCTCGGCGTCGAACTCACCCGGCTGCGAGACCAGGTCGGCGGCGCCCTTGTCGAGCCGCGCCAGCGCCATCCGCGCGAAGATCTGCTGCTCGGTGGAGGTGCGCTCGGAGCGGCTGTTGCTGATGAACGTGACCGCCCAGCGCAGCAGCGCCGAGACGCGGTTCTTGAAGCCGGTGAGGTAGACGAGGTGCACCGCCAGCCACATGAACCAGGCGATGAGACCGGTGACCCGGATCCTCCCGACCATCGCCACGGCGCTGAACCGGCTGATCGTGGCCATCGAGCCCTTGTCGAAGTACTTGAACGGCGGCTGCGGCGCCTTGCCCTCGAGGCGGTTGCGGATCTCACGGCCGGCGTACTTCGCTCCCTGGATCGCGACCTGCGCGACGCCGGGGAGGTTGTCGAGGGCGATCATGTCGCCGACGACGAACACCTCGGGGTGCCCGGGCAGGGTGAGGTCGGGGTTGACGCCGATCCGCCCGGCGCGGTCCAGCGGGGCGCCGGTCTGCTCGGCCAGCATCCGCGCGAGGGGGCTGGCCTGCACGCCGGCCGCCCAGATCTTGGTGACGGAGACGATGCGCTCCAC
>JAJPEO010000036.1 GCA_021166815.1 Nocardioides sp. | reverse complement strand
GCGCCGGCTGCCGCGTTCCTGCCTGGGCCAGGCGGCGCAGGATGGTCGCGACACAGGCCACCTGGAGCCAACTGGTCGCTGAGGTGGTGGTGTTCTCGAACGACTTCGCCAGCCGGCGGGACCGTCCGAGGCGGCCGTGGGCGACCTCGACTCGCCAGGCGTGGCGGATGGGGCGGAACACCGGGGTGCCGACCTGGCCGGCGTGGGCAGTCGCGACGAATTGGGACACACCCAGTCAGACCGCACGAGTCGGGGCACCCGTCGTGCTCAGGAGGCGGGCCCGTCCAGCACGACGAGGACCGATCCGTCCTGCACGACGTCACCGACGGACACCTTGACCGCCGTGACCGTGCCGGCGCGCTCGGCCAGCACAGGGATCTCCATCTTCATCGACTCCAGCAGCGCGACCGCCTGGCCCTCGGCCACGTGGTCCCCCACGGCGCAGTCGACGGAGAGGACGTTGGCGACGAGCTCGGAGGCGATCTCGAGAGGGGGGGTGCGACGCATGCCTGCGACGCTAACGGTTACCGGTCCGTACTCCGCTGCTCGGACTCACAGCTCGCCGAAGCGGGACGGCTCAGGCCGCAGCTCCCTGGTCGCGTCGGCACGACGACCGCGCGACCGACGCGAGCCGCTGAGGGCGAGGTCGGCGCGGATCACCAGCCAGCCCAGGGGCAGGCCCAGGGCCAGCGAGTACGCCGCACGCAGCGTCGCCTCGACGAACGTGTCGTCCGGCGGCACCAGGCCCGAGGCGAAGGGCACCGTCGCGGCCACGCCGAACATGCAGACCCACCAACCCTGGCGGCGCCGCGCCCGGAGGTAGGTGCCCCACACCAGCGCGGGGATGCCGAGCAGGACGACGAGCGGCCGGGGGAACGCCCCGATGCGGTCGCGCACCACCTCGACGAAGTCGAGCACCGACGCCACGACGTCCAGCGAGCCGTAGCGCCGCAGCACCTCGGCGTACGCCAGCGTCGCGATGAGCACGATCGCCCCCAGGGTGACCACCATCAGGCCACGACGACCGAGGCCGTGCAGGCCGGCGCCGAGGCGGTGGACGACCGCGCCGCACAGCACGAGCGCGATGATGAGGGTGGTCAGGTCGAACCGCGTCGTGGAAACGGTCGGCTCGAACCCCACGGCCGCGAGGGCGGTGATGCCGGCGATGAAGGTGGCGATCAGCACCTCCCGCACTGCCTTCCACCAGGTCGGCGCCGGCACGGTCGCCATCACGGCGTAGACGCCCCCGACGGCGGCTGTCATCACGGCGGCTCCGGTCGGCAGGACGGTGCCGCCGACGACCACCGCGCCCACCCCCAGCGTGCACGCGAGGGCGGCGGCGATCAGGGCACGGCCGGCGGTGCGGGCGGCCAGGAACCACGTGAGGGCGGTGACCACCGCGACCGCGCCCGCGCCGTCGAGCCAGGGCGGGCCGAGGGCCAGCCCGTTGGCGACGAGGGCGACGGTGCCGCCCAGCGCGATGACGAGCCACACCGTGATCAACGGCTTGGACGGGCCGGTGGCCGGCATCTTCACCGCGACCTCGGCGAGGGCGTCGTCGGGGTGGCCCTGGTCCAGCGGTGAGGGCAGCGGCCGGGGCTCCGGCGTGCTGGTGGGCTCGGGCTCGGGTGCGACCGGGTCAGGTGCGACGGGCTCCGGCGCGACGGGCTCGGGCACGACGGGCTCCGGCACGACCGGGGTCGACGGTGTGGTGTCCACCGGTGAGGCGGCCCCCTCGGGCGCTGCCGAGCGCGCGGGGGCGGTCGGGAGGTCCATGCCGGCGATCAGCGCGAGGCCGGGGGACGGGTTGCCCTTGCGCAGGGACGTACGGCCGCCCGCACGCCACCGGGACGGCTTGCGCTCCGCAGCCCGCTTGCCGCCGCGAGCGCGGCGGGGCTGGTCGGGGGGCGAGGCGGACACGACGGATCAGGTTACAGCCGTCGGTGTGACAGGGCCGGGTTGGTCGTGCGGGCCTCCTCGAGGTCGGCACGGGAGAGCACGACGTCGAGCACCTCCTCGTCGCCCCCGGCCTCGGCCAGCACTGCGCCGAGGGGTCCGACCACCATCGAGTGGCCGCAGTAGCGCGGCTCGGGCTGGCCCGCCCCGACCACGTACACGGTGTTCTCGATCGCGCGGGCCTGCAGCAGCGTGCGCCAGTGGTGCAGCTTGTGGGGCCCGGCCAGCCAGCCGGCGGGCACGACGAGCACCTCGGCGCCCTGGTCGACGAGCTGGCGGGCGAGCTCGGGGAAGCGCAGGTCGTAGCAGATCGTCAGCCCGACCTTCCACCCGTCGACGTCGATGACCTGCGGCTCGAGCCCGCCGGCCGTCAGCCGGTCGGACTCGCGGTAGCCGAAGGAGTCGTACAGATGGATCTTGCTGTACGCCGCACTCGTGCGACCCCGGACCACGAGCGTGTTGAGCGGGCGCCCGGGGTCGGCGGAGCGCTGGAACATCCCCGCCATCGCGGTGGTGCCGGCGGCGCTCGCCACCCGGTCGAGCTCGGTGGCGAAGGGGCCGTCGAGGGGCTCGGCGTACGGGCTGACGTCGGAGCCCGCCTTGCCGTAGTCGCGCTGGAACACCTCCGGGAACACCACCAGGTCGGTCTCGCCGGCGACACCGGCCTCGAGACGGGCGCGGTTGGCGTCGGGGTCGAGGCCGCTGGCCCACTGGACGACGCGCACGCGCAGCTGGTCGGATGCCTCGTTCGCCATGCCCTCCAGAGTGCCAGCCGCCGCCACGCCGTGCACCCGGGGTGTGAGACTGGCCGGGTGAGCCTCGACCTGACTGCGGCCGGTTTCTGCGGCGTGATCCTCGCCGGCGGCACGGCCGCACGCCTCGGTGGCGCCGACAAGGCCAGCATCGAGCTGGGCGGGCGCACGCTGCTGGAGATCGCGATCGACGCCTTCCTCGACGCCGACGAGGTGGTCGTGGTGGGACCGGAGACGGTCCGCACGACGAGGCCGGTGACGTTCGTGCGGGAGGACCCACCGCTG
>JAJPEO010000400.1 GCA_021166815.1 Nocardioides sp. | reverse complement strand
GTGACGAGGAGATGTTCCGCACCGCTCTCGCCGGCCTCCTGGCCGGGGTGCGCTCCAACGGCACCCACCACGCCGCGGACTCCCTCGACGAGTCCGACCTGATCCTCCCGCCGGCAGACGCCAGCATCGACGAGGTGCGTGAGCTGTTGACCGGTGAGGGCCTCATCCCGGGCTGAGCGCTGATCCATGGCCGCCTCGCGCTTCATCAAGGACACCGGCCTCACCGTCCGCATGACCACGGTGATGTTCCTCCTCGCCGGGCTGTTCGTCGCGCTCGTCGTGGGGATCATGTACGCCGTGGGGTGGGGGTACGCCCCCATCGTCGCGATCGCCGGCATCGGGGTGGCGTTCTGGCAGTGGTGGAGCTCGGACAAGGTCGCCATGCGGGCCATGCGCGCGCGGGAGGTGACGCCCGAGGAGGCACCGGAGCTGCACGGCATGATCGACCGGCTCTGCGCCCTCGCCGACATGCCGAAGCCACGGGTGGGGATCTCCGACATGGCGGTGCCCAACGCCTTCGCCACCGGGCGATCGCCTGATCGGGCGGTCGTGTGCGTCACCACCGGCATCCTCCAGCGCCTCGACGCCGAGGAGCTCGAGGGCGTGCTCGCCCACGAGCTGAGCCACGTGGCCCACCGCGACGTGCTGGTGATGACCCTCGCCTCGTCGGCAGGCATCGCGGCCGGCCTGCTCATGCGCGGCGCCCGGTTCGGCGCGATGGGCCGTTCCCGCAACAACAACGCGATGCCGGCGGTGCTCGCCGCGCTCCTGGTCAGCGCAGTGGTCTACGCCGTCAGCTTCCTGCTGCTGCGCGTGCTGTCGCGCTACCGCGAGCTCTCGGCCGACCGGGCCGGCGCCTACCTCACCTTCAAGCCAGCTGCCCTGGCCTCGGCGCTGCAGAAGATCAGCGGCGATGCGGCCGCGATCCCGCAGAAGGACCTGCGGGCCAACCCCGCGGCCAGCGCGCTGTGCATCGTCCCGGCGATCCGTGGCACGTCACTGGCCGGCCTGTTCGCCACCCATCCGCCGCTGGAGAAGCGCCTCGAGCAGCTGGCCCGCGTCCAGGCCGAGCTGGGCCGGCCCACGGACCCGGGGGCCTGATGAGGAGTCGGTGCTGATGGGGCTGTGGGAGGCGATGCGGGCGCGTTCCCGGCCCAAGCGCAACAACCTCGATGCGCTGTTCCTCCTGCCGAGCGCCGCCATCACGCTGCAGACCTCGCTGGGGTTCACGCCGGTGGGGTCCGGGTCGGTCTGCTACCGCTCCGCGGTCGGCGCCGGGTTCGCCCAGGCCCAGGACGACGTCGTGGCGCTGCTCCGCGACGACGCCGAGGCGCCCGAGGTCACGCTGACGCAGGACTCGTACGGCTTCACGTGGCTGGTCGTCGACGGCGACCCCGCCGACGTCTCCGGCCTGTGCACCGACCTCCACGCCGTCAACACCACCCTCGAGCTCAACGGCTTCGCCTCGGGGCTGCTGTGCTCCACGATGCCGTTCACCAACCCGGCCGGACAGCGGTTCGTCCTGGTCTACCTCTACAAGCAGGGGACCTTCTACGCGTTCGCGCCCTCGGGCCCGCAGCAGCGCGACAACCTGCTCGAGATCACCGTGCGCGACACCCTGGCGCCCGAGCTGCCGATGGAGCAGGACCTGCAGCGCTGGATGGCCCTGTGGGACGCGCCCGGCCTGTGAGCAGCGCGGTCACGGTAGGCGTGCATGCCTCATCTGGGCAGACGCGTAGATGTGGGAGATGACGACGCCATCGAGCCACGCCGTGAGCCGCTCCGCCTCGGCCTCGAGGGCCCGGCGAGCAGGGGAGCCCACGTCCTCGAGCAGGGAGAGGCGTACGACCGCGTCGTCGTCCTGGACCCAGCAGCCGACGATGCGCCCGTTCCACCAGGCGGTCGTCCCGGCGTTGCCGTTGGTGTCGAAGAGGAAGGGGCGGTGCGCCGGGTCGAGGTAGAAGTCGCGCTGCTTCCAGCCCATCGTCGTGGGGTCGAGGGTGGGCAGCAGGGCGGCCCACGGGCCCGGCTCCGGTGACTCGCCGTGGTCGCCGGGCAGGACCCACCCGGTCGACCCGCCGTCGAGCGACACCTCCTCGGCTGCGAGGTCGTCGAGGGCCAGGCGTACGGCTCCCTTCGTCGCCCCCAGCCACCACTGGATGTCGTCGGTGGTGCCGGGGCCGAAGGCGGCCAGCCAGCGCCGGACCAGCTCGGCGTAGCCGGCGCGCTCGTCGAGCGGCCGGGGCGGGTGGCCGAGCCAGTCGACGGTGCGCGTCCAGACGGGCCGGTTGCTGCGCCAGTGGCCCGCGTTCACCCCACGGGTCGCCAGGCCCCGCAGGCCGAGCTGGGTGAGGACCCACGGGGCGACGTTGACCGGGCGGCTCCACTTCTTGTCCGGGTCCATCGGGTACACGCCCGCCACCTCGGGGACGTCCTCGCGCACCTGGGTGGCCGAGGCGGGACCGGTGGCGAGTCGCGCCATGACCGCCTCACAGGCCCGCTCGAGCCAGGCGCCGCCGTCGTCGGTGATCCCGGCGCTCTCCACGGCCTTGGCGACCCTGCGGGCCTGCGCTGCCTCGACCCTGGCCGCAGCGCTGCCCCACGCCGCCGGCAGCAGGTCGACTGGGAAGGCGAACAGCGTGCGGCGCATGGCCAGCTGCTTGACGATGGAGCGGTCCTCGTAGAGGGCGGTGTCGACGTCGGTGACGACGACGCCGGACGTACGGGCGGCGACGGCGAGGTGGACCGTCGCGCTCTCGGTGGCGTGCAGTGCCACCACCGCCCGGCAGCCGTCCTCGACGGACCCGACCCGGTGGGCGGCGGCCAGGGCGTGCCTGCTCGCGATCCGGCGGCGACGCTCGTCGTCGCCGACGTGCGGCAGGGACACGGACCTGGGGCGGGCGTCAGTCGCGGTGCGACTTGCCGGGCAGGTCGAGCATCCGCTGCAGCGCCACGAGCGCGTCACGCTCGGTGTCGGGGTCGACCTCGATGCGGTTGACGACGTTGCCCGCGACGAGGTTCTCCAGCGCCCACACCAGGTGGGGGAGGTCGATGCGGTTCATCGTGGAGCAGAAGCAGACGTTGCGGTCGAGGAAGACGATCGACTTGTCCGGGTGGTCCGTGCGCAGCCGGTTGACGAGGTTGAGCTCGGTGCCGATGGCCCAGATGCTGCCCGCGGGGGCGGCCTCGATGGTCTTGATGATGAACTCGGTGGACCCGATGAGGTCGGCCTTCAGGCAGACCTCGTGGGTGCACTCCGGGTGGACGAGGATGTTGATCCCGGGGTGCTGCTCGCGCAGCTCGTCGACCACGGCGGCGGAGAACCGGCCGTGCACCGAGCAGTGGCCCTTCCAGAGGATGAAGCGGGCCGCCTGCAGCTCCTCGGGGGTGAGGCCGCCGTTCTTCTTCATCGGGTCCCACACGACGCAGTCGTCCACGGTGAGGCCCATCTTGAGCACGGCGGTGTTGCGCCCCAGGTGCTGGTCGGGGAGGAACAGGATCTTGGCGTCGACGCCGGGGCGCTGGGCCATGGCCCACTCCAGCGCGACGTCGGCGTTGGAGGAGGTGCAGACGAGGCCGCCGTTGCGCCCGCAGAACGCCTTGATGTCGGCGCTGGAGTTCATGTAGGTCACCGGGACGACCAGGTCCTGGATGCCTGCGTCGGCGAGGGCGTCCCACGCGTCCTCGACCTGGCGCAGCCGTGCCATGTCGGCCATCGAGCAGCCGGCAGCCAGGTCGGGGAGCACGACCTGCTGGCGCTCGCTGGTGAGGATGTCGGCCGACTCGGCCATGAAGTGCACGCCGCAGAAGACGATGTACTCGGCGTCCGGACGCGCTGCGGCGTCGCGCGCGAGCTTGAAGGAGTCACCGGTGACGTCGGCGAACTGGATGACCTCGTCACGCTGGTAGTGGTGGCCGAGGATGAACACCTTGTCGCCCAGTGCCTCCTTGGCCGCCCGGGCGCGCTC
Organism: Nocardioides sp.; assembly: GCA_021166815.1. Taxonomy (GTDB): domain Bacteria; phylum Actinomycetota; class Actinomycetes; order Propionibacteriales; family Nocardioidaceae; genus Nocardioides. The sequence goes on along the minus strand of JAJPEO010000400.1, from coordinate 334 downwards.
GACCAGGTGGGGGTCGCTGGCCGGGGGGAGGTCACCGGGACACTCCACGCCTCGTTCGGCGTCGAGGTCGCGGCCCTTGCCGAGGGGGAGGAGGGGAAGGTCGACGGTGCTCATGCAGCCATCCTAGGGACGGACCCCGCGTGTTCACATGCGGCTCCCGTGGTGGACGACCTCGGGCTGGCCGCGGCATGGCCCCGTGTCACGTGGCAAGGACGCTGGGGGAGGATGGCGTCATGCGCGTCCTCATCGCCCCCGACAAGTTCGCCGGCACGCTGACCGCGGTCGAGGCGGCCGAGGCGATCGCCGAGGGCTGGCGCCCCCGGGCGCCCGGCGA
>JAJPEO010000399.1 GCA_021166815.1 Nocardioides sp. | reverse complement strand
CTCTCCATAGAAAAACAAAACCCACAACCACACCAAAGCGCAGCCATGGAAAAAGAGAGCCACATCCCCTGACAAAAACAAACCCTGACAAACTGTCAGAATCATTGCCAAAGAAACCGCGACACAACCACAAAGATCATGCCAACGGGGCAAAACAAACTAATTCGTCGACTATCAAACACACTGTTGAGTTCTCAAGAATCAGACGCACTCACGTGGAACGCTCTTCGAGCGCCGCTTCGTGAGGCAACTGGTCAAACTTAGCGAGTCTGTGTCCGGCGAGACAAATCGTCGGCTTTTCTGACTCTTTCCCGCTCTCGCTGCGCGAAGCAGCGAATCTGAGCGAGCTGGTCTCCCGGGGCCGGGAGCCCGGCCAGACCGGCCTTGCTCCCCGCCGCTCCCTGGCGACAGGACAGAACATTAGACGCCCCGCTGCAGACGTGCAAATCGAACGTGTGTGACGGCGGGCACATCAGCGTTTGTGCAGGTCAGAGGCCTGTTGGTGACGCGTGGGGCTGGTGGTGCACCGTGTCGCCGAGGTCAGACGGCCCGCACTCCGGCGAAGTTCTTCTTGCCCCTGCGCAGCACCAGCCAGTCGCCGGCGACCAGGTCACGGGCCGTCGGCTGCAGGTCCGGGTCCTCCACACGGACGTTGTTGAGGTAGGCGCCGCCCTCGCTGACCATGCGTCGGGCCTCGCCCTTGCTCTTCACGAGCCCCGCGGCCACGAAGAGGTCCAGCACGGGCGGGATCGCCGAGGCCTCGACGGTGGTGCCGCCGGTCTCGCGGAGGGCCGCCGCGAGAGTCGATGCCTGGATGTCGCCCAGCTCTCCCCCGCCGAAGAGGGCGGACGCGGCCGCCTTGGCGTGCTCGGTCTCCGCGGCTCCGTGCACGAGCGTGGTCACCTCGTCGGCAAGTGCCTTCTGCCCGGCACGCTTCCAGGGCTCCTCCGTGGTCAGGCGCTCGAGCTCCTCGATCTCCTCACGCGAGAGGAAGGTGAAGACCCTGAGCAGCTCGCCGACCTTCTCGTCCTCGACGTTGAGCCAGAACTGGTGGAAGGCGTACGGGGAGAGCATCTCGGGGTCGAGCCAGAGTGCCCCGCCCTCGGTCTTGCCGTACTTCGTGCCGTCGGCCTTGGTCATCAGGGGGGTGGCGATCGCGTGGGCCTTCCCGCCGGTGACCCGGCGGATGAGGTCGACGCCGGCGGTGAGGTTGCCCCACTGGTCGGAGCCACCGAACTGCAACGTCACCCCGTGGTCACGGAAGAGGTTGAGGAAGTCCATCGACTGCAGGAGCACGTAGCTGAACTCGGTGTAGCTGATCCCCGACTCCAGCCGCGTGCGGACGACCTCGCGCGCGAGCATCCGGTTGACCGGGAAGTGCTTGCCGATGTCGCGCAGGAAGTCGATGACGGACATCGACGCGGTCCAGTCGTAGTTGTTGACCATGGTGGCCGCGTTGTCGCCCTCGAAGCCGAGGAACGGCTCGATCTGGCCACGCACGCGCTCGACCCACTCCTTGACGGTGTCGAGGGAGTTCATGATGCGCTCGCCGGACTCCTTGGGGTCACCGATGGTGCCCGTCGCCCCGCCCACCAGCGCGTAGGGGCGGTGCCCCGCGTCCTGCAGGCGGCGTGCGGTGAGGATCTGCACCAGGTGGCCCATGTGGAGGCTCGGGGCCGTCGGGTCAAACCCCACGTAGAACTTCACGCTCCCCTCGCCCAGCGCGGCACGCAGCGCTTCGAGGTCGGTGGAGTGCGCGATCAGGCCGCGCCACTCCAGTTCATCGAGGACGTTGGGGGTCGTCACGAGTGTTCCTTCGAGGATGGTGGGGTCCGGGACGGTGACTAGCCTAGAGCCGGCGGAGACAGGGCAGTCAGCGGAAGGCAGAACGTGATCGCAGGCAGGTACACGCTCGAGCGGGTCATCGGGCGCGGCGGTTCGGGGTCGGTCCACCTTGCTCACGACCACGTCCTGGGCCGGCACGTGGCGATGAAGCGCATCGGGATGATGCCCGGGACGGACGCGCACGACCTGGCCCGTGCCGAGCGGGAGGCGCGGATCTCCGCCGGGCTGGACCATCCTCACGTGGTGACGGTCTTCGACCTCGTCGCGGAGGACGACGCCCACTGGCTGGTCATGGAGTACGTCGAGGGCCGTACGCTCGCCCAGCTGGTGCGCGACGAGGGCCCGCTGCCCCCGGCCCGCGCCGCGTCGCTGGTGGGCCAGGTGGCCGACGCCCTGGCCGAGGCGCACGGGCGCGGCATCGTCCATCGCGACGTCAAGCCGAGCAACGTCCTCGTGGGCGCCGGCGACGACGCCAAGCTCGGCGACTTCGGCATCGCCCGCGCCTCGACCGACGCGACCCTCACCCAGACAGGCCTGGTGACCGGCTCGCCGGCGTACCTCGCTCCCGAGGTGGCCTCGGGGGCGAGCGCGACGCCCGCCAGCGACGTGTGGTCGCTCGGCGCCACGCTGTTCCACGCCGTGACCGGCTCCCCGCCGTACGACGTGGGCGACAACCTCATCGGTGCGCTCTACCGGATCGTGCACGAGGACCCGCCGCGGCTGCCGGACGGACACCCGCTCGCCGGTCTCGTGGAGGCCACCATGGTCAAGGACCCCGCGGCCCGGTGGACTGCAGCCCAGGTGCGCGACGAGCTCGTACGCGTGCAGCACGGGGAAGCGGGCAGCACTCCCCCGCCGCCGCTGCCCCTCGCCGTCCCCGCCTCGCCCCCGGCTCCGGCCACGACCACGACGCTGCCGTCTGCCCCCACGACTCGGGCGGAGCCCGCGCGCCGGCGGGGTGGGGCCTGGCTCCCCTGGGTGGCCGTGCTCGTCGTGGCGGGCCTGGTGGTCGCGATCGCGGTGTTGCTGTCACCCGGCGACGGCCGGCGCGAGCCCGACGCCGACCGGCCGCGCGGTGGGCAGGGAGCCACCGACGCCGGCTCACCGGCCCCGGCCCACTCGGCACAGGCCATGGACGCGTTCGTCGCCTCCTACCTGACCGCGGTCATCGAGGACCCCGAATCGGCCTTCGCGATGCTGACCCCCGACTTCCAGCAGGCCAGCGGTGGCTACGACGGCTACCTCTCGTGGTGGGGCACGGTCCAGTCCGCGTCACCGCGCAACATCGAGAGCGACCCGGAGGACCTCACCGTCGAGTACACCGTCGACTACGTCCTCGAGTCGGGTCGCAGGAGCACCGAGGACGTCGGGCTCCAGCTGGTCCGCGAGGGAGGCGGCTACCTCATCGCCGGCGAGGACTGACCGCGCCCACATCGTCACCCGTCAGGCGGGACGTGCGACGAACGGGCCGCCGGGACGACCGCCGCGTCACACGTCCGGCATGACGTGTGACGAGGTGCCACTGGTAGGGCGGGTGGGGCTCGAACCCACGACCCAAGGATTATGAGTCCTCTGCTCTGACCGACTGAGCTACCGCCCCGTGCCGACGTGCCGGCGGCCCGAGGATAGCCGCGCGGTCATGCGAGCCGACGCTGC
>JAJPEO010000398.1 GCA_021166815.1 Nocardioides sp. | reverse complement strand
GGCGCCGGCGCGGACTCGAGCTGCGGGAACCGGCGTACGACGTCGTCCGCGTCGGGGTCGCCGTCCCCGAAGGGGCGGTGCCCGGCCACGGCGTGGAAGACGGTCGCGCCCAGGCCCCACACGTCGGAGGCCGTGGTGGGCACGTGACCCCCTCGCCCCGGGTCGCACTGCTCCGGTGACATGTACGCGTCGGTACCGATCGGGTGCCGCAGGGCCTTCGCATCCTCCAGCGGCCGCGCCACGGACAGGTCGATCAGGCGCGCCGGGGCGCCCATGATGACGTTGCTCGGCTTGATGTCGAGGTGGGTCCAGCCCACCCCGGCGAAGAAGTGCAGTGCCGCAGCGATGTCGCACGCCAGCGGCAGGTACTGCTGCTCCTGGAGCCGGCCGTGGCGCCGCACCAGGCTGGACAGCCGCGGGCCGTCGACCTGCTCGAGCACCACGTGCGGACGCTCGCCCTCCTGGTCGTCGCGCAGCCCTCGGACGACCACCGGGTGGTTGAGGCTCCGCACCGCGAGCACCTCCCGGCGCAGACCGCGCCGGCAGGACTCGTCGTCGACCTGGTCGGGGCGCAGCACCTTGACCACGACGGGCAACCAGGTGACCTCGTCGAAGGCGAGCCATGCCTCGTAGGCGTTGCCACCCCCGAGGAGTCGTACGGCAGTGAGCTCCGGGGTGATCTGGTCACCCTCCGCGAGGTTCCAGCTCGCCAGGCGCCTTCCCATCGATCGGGGCCGCTCAGCGACGGGTGTCGTTGCGGCTGCGGTCGTTGGTGCGGTTGGCCGAGAAGTCACGCTTCTTCTTGCCGCCGTCACGCGTCCAGTCGCGGGTCTTGTCGCCGCGGCTCACGTCACGGTCACGGCTCACCTTCGTGAAGTTGCTGCGGGTGTGGTCGCGCGTGTTGGCGCTGGGACCGTCCCAGCTGAAGTCGTCGGTGTCGTTGACCGTGTTGGTGTTGTCGTTGGTGTCGTCACTGTCGTCGTCGGCGACGAGGACGACCTCGACGGTGTCCTCCTCGCGCTTGACCGCCTCGTCCTCGGCAGCGCTGACCATCGGCGTCTGCATGCCGATGAGGCCCACGACGGCGAGGCCGGCGATGCCCAGGAGGGTGGTGGGGATCAGCTTCTTCATGGGACTTCCTCTCGTCCGGGCCCGGTGCCCGTGGTGACCACAGAATCCGGGTGTCGGGTGAGTCGCCCATGAGGCGCCGATGAGACCGTTCTCATCGACCGCCTCCCCGATCGGAGGAATGGTGCGTCGGGACGGTTTCGAACCGCCGACCGCTCGGGTGTAAACCGAGTGCTCTACCGCTGAGCTACCGACGCCTGGGGCGGGCACAGACTACGCATGCGACCAGCCTGCCGCGAAACGCGTCCACCTCGACCGCGCCGCAAATGGAAAAAGTCGAGCCGCTGGCGTCTCGGGTCACCAGCGGCTCGACATCACAGAGATTACGTGGGCCACCAAGCGATGTCCCCGGAATTGAGAAAAGCCCGAAGAAAACTTCGGCCAGGTCTAGACCAGCGCCGCCCTCAGCTGGGCGACGTGCTCGTCGAGGTCCCGTCCGTCGGGGTTCGCGTTGTGCACCGACCAGCGCAGGATGCCGTCCTTGTCGATGACGTACGACGAGCGCCGGGGCATGCCTCGACGCTCGTCGAAGACCTCGTACGCCGACGAGACGGCACCGTGCGGCCAGAAGTCCGAGAGCAGCGGGAAGTTGAGCCCCTCGGCGTCGGCGAACGCCCGCAGGGAGTAGATCGGGTCGCACGAGATCGCGAGCACCTCGGTGTCGAAGCTCAGGAAGTCCGCCAGGCGGGCACGCACGCCGCCCAGCTCACCGGTGCAGACGCCGGAGAAGGCGAACGGGTAGAACAGGATGGCGACCGCCTTGTGGCCCCGGAAGGCGCTGAGGGTCACGTCCTGACCGAACTGGTCGCGCAGGGTGAAGTCCGGCGCCTCGCCGCCGATGCGCAGGCCCTCGGCCATGGCGCTCACGCGTCCCACCGCGCCAGGTCGCGCCGCAGGATCTTGCCCGTCGCGTTGCGCGGGAGGGCGTCGAGGAACAGGATCTCGCGCGGCACCTTGTAGCGAGCGAGGTGGGTGCGCACGTGCTCCTTGAGCTCGTCCTCGGTCACCTCCGCGCACGGCACGACGAACGCACGCAGCCGCGTCCCGAAGGCCTCGTCATGGACACCGACCGCGGCCACGTCCTGCACCGCGGGGTGGTGCACCAGGCAGTTCTCGACCTCCTGCGGGAAGACGTTCTCTCCCCCGGACACGATCATGTCGTCGTCACGGCCCTCGACGTGCAGGCGACCGTCCTGGTCGAAGCGACCGAGGTCACCCGAGGACATGAGCCCCTCGACGACCTCCTTGGACCCACCCCCGGTGTAGCCCTCGAAGAGCAGCTGGTTGCCGACGAAGATCCGTCCGGTCTCGCCGTCGGGCACGGCGTTGCCCTCCGCGTCGAGGATGCGTACGACGGTGCCGTAGGGCGGGCGCCCTGCGGACGTGGGGTCGGCGCGCAGGTCCTCCGGTGTCGCCACCGAGGCGTAGGCCACCTCGGTGGAGCCGTAGATGTTGTAGAGGTTGTCGCCGAAGCGGTCCATCCACGCGGTCGCCAGCGTGGCGGGCAGGGCCGATCCCGACGACGCCACGACGCGCAGCCTGCTCAGGTCGGCAGCCCCGAGGCTCGCCTCGTCCAGCGCCAGGATGCGCTGCAACATCACCGGGATCACGACCAGGGACTCGCAGCGCTCCTCCTCCACGACCCGCAGGGCCTCCGCGGGGTCGAAGGTGCGCCGCAGCACCATCGTCGAGCCGAGCAGCATGGACAGCGCCAGGTGGGCGTAGCCCCAGGTGTGGAACAGCGGCGCGGCGATGTGGGTGCGCTCGCGGGCCCGGATCGGCATGCGCGAGAGCAGGGAGACGGCGGCGTCGATGCCTGCTTCCTTGCGCGGAGCCCCCTTCGGAGTGCCGGTGGTCCCGGAGGTGAGGATCACGATCCGCGAGTGACGCGTCGGCGGGTGGAGGTCGGCCTCGTCGTAGGAGGTCGCCAGCTGCTCGATCGTGTCGCCGTCAGGGGCGCCGTCGGTCCAGCCGAGCACGCGCGGGACCTCGGGCGCACCGGCCAGCAGGGCGGAGAACTCCTGGTCGAGCACGATCAGGCTGGGCTGCTCGCGCTCGAGCACGTCGACCAGCTGCGGGCCGGCGAACGAGGTGTTGAGGTAGACGATGTGCGCGCCGAGCTTGGCGATCGCGATGGTCGCCTCGACGAACCCTCGGTGGTTGCGGCACATGACCGCGACCGAGTCGCCCTCACCCACACCGCGCTCGGCCAGGCCTCGGGCCAGCGCGTTGGAGCGGCGGTGCAGCTCACGCCAGGTCAGCTCACCGAGCTCGTCGACGATGCCGATGGTGTCGGGGTCGCGCACGGCGAGCGAGGCGAAACCCCCGGCCGGCCCGGTGCCCCACTCGGACACGGTGCGCACCAGCCGCACCAGCGTGGAGGGGCGGTAGGGGCGAGCGATCCGGGCACCAGCCAGGACCTTGACCTTGGTCGCGACCCGGGCGGCGGTGCCGGGTCGGCTACCGCCGGCGCTCACTGCGGCGTCTTCGGGGCGACCAGGCGCGTGGCCTGCCAGTCCTTGCTGACCGCCGCCGTGGTGGTCTGGCTCAGGCCGGCGATGGGAGCGGCTTCGGCGATGTCGGCCGCGTCGACCGACCCGGGACGACCGACCTTCGGCGTGAGCAGCCAGATCGACCCGCCCCCGACCAGGTCGGTCAGCGCGTCGACCAGGCCGTCGACCAGGTCGCCGTCGTCGTGACGCCACCAGAGCAGCACGGCGTCGACCACGTTGCCGTGGTCGCCGTCGACCATGTCCGCGTCGATGGTGTCCTCGACGGCGACACGGAGCTCGTCGTCGGTGTCGTTGTCCCAACCCAGTTCCTGGACGACCATCCCGGGCTTGAATCCCAGTCGGTCGCCGGCACCGGCATTCGGGGCTGAGTCGCCCACCGTCGAGCTCACGCTTTCGCCTCCTTGGTTCGTGGTCCCCTGTTCGGGGTGACCCGTAGTCCACCGGAGTTGGGGCACTGACGCAAGCCTGTCCCGACTCGCGGTCGGCTCACGGGCCCCTCACGGGGCTACTCACCGGTAGATTCCGTATGTCTGAGCCCCGTGACACGATGAAGGGGTGAGTGACGCCGAGACGACCCGAGAGACCAGCACGAACCCCCGCTCCAGCGTGATCCACGAGGGGCTCCCGACCCAGCTGCCGGACATCGATCCCGAAGAGACCACCGAGTGGCTGGAGTCCTTCGACGCGATGATCCAGGGCCGCGGTCGCGACCGGGCCCGGTACGTCATGCTCCGTCTCCTCGAGCGCGCCCGCGAGAAGCAGGTCGGCGTACCCGCCCTGCGCTCGACCGACTACATCAACACGATCCCGCCCGAGCGCGAGCCGTGGTTCCCCGGCGACGAGGAGACCGAGCGGCGGATCCGTCAGTTCATCCGCTGGAACGCCGCGGTGATGGTGTCCAGCGCCAACCGCAAGGGCCTCGAGCTCGGCGGTCACATCGCGACCTACCAGTCCGCCGCGAGCCTGTACGAGGTCGGCTTCAACCACTTCTTCCGCGGCAAGGACCACCCCGGTGGCGGCGACCAGGTCTACATCCAGGGCCACGCCTCCCCCGGCATCTACGCCCGCGCCTTCCTCGAGGGCCGGCTCTCGGAGGAGCAGCTCTACCGCTTCCGCCAGGACGTGCAGCACGGTTCCGGCCAGGGCCTCCCGTCGTACCCCCACCCCCGGCTCATGCCGGAGTTCTGGGAGTTCCCCACCGTCTCGATGGGCCTCACCGCGATCAACGCGATCTACCAGGCCCGGTTCAACAAGTACCTGCAGAACCGCGGCATCAAGGACACCTCCCAGCAGCACGTGTGGGCCTTCCTGGGCGACGGCGAGATGGGCGAGCCGGAGTCCCTGGGCGCCATCTCCCTGCCGCCGCGCGAGGAGCTCGACAACCTCACCTTCGTCATCAACTGCAACCTCCAGCAGCTCGACGGCCCGGTGCGCGGCAACGGCAAGATCATCCAGGAGCTCGAGGCCGTCTTCCGCGGAGCCGGCTGGAACGTCATCAAGGTGGTCTGGGGCCGCGAGTGGGACGAGCTGCTCGCCCGTGACGTCGACGGCGTCCTCGTCAACCAGATGAACAGCACCCCCGACGGCGCCTTCCAGACCTTCTCGGTCGAGGACGGCGCCTACAACCGCGAGCACTTCTTCGGCGCCGACCCGCGGCTGCGGGCGATGGTCGAGCACATGAGCGACCGCCAGATCGAGAAGCTCCCGCGTGGCGGTCACGACTACCGCAAGGTGTACGCCGCCTTCGACGCCGCCACCAAGCACGTCGGCCAGCCGACGGTGATCCTGGCCCACACCATCAAGGGCTGGACCATCGACGCCCTGGAGGGTCGCAACGCGACCCACCAGATGAAGAAGCTGACGATGGCCGACCTCAAGAAGTACCGCGACCGGCTCCGCCTGCCGATCAGCGACCGCGAGCTCGAGGAGAGCTACGACCGCACCGGTGGCGCGCCGTTCTACCACCCGGGCAAGGACTCCCCCGAGATCCAGTACATGCTCGAGCGCCGCGCCAAGCTCGGCGGTTCGCTGCCCCGGCGCGTGGTGCGCTCGAAGAACCTCGAGCTGCCGGGCGACGACGTCTACGCCGAGCTCAAGCAGGGCTCGGGCAAGAACAAGATCGCCACCACCATGGCGCTGGTCCGCCTGCTCAAGGACTGGATGAAGCACCCGGGCATCGGCAACAGGATCGTCCCGATCGCGCCCGACGAGTTCCGGACCTTCGGCATGGACGCGATGTTCCCGACGGCCAAGATCTACAACCCGGCGGGCCAGCTCTACGAGTCGGTCGACCGCAAGCTGCTGCTGAAGTGGCGCGAGGACAAGGCCGGCCAGATGCTGCACGAGGGCATCTCCGAGGCGGGCGGCATGGCCTCGGCGACCGCGGCGGGCTCGGCGTACTCCACGCACGGCGAGCACACGATCCCGTTCTTCATCTTCTACTCGATGTTCGGGTTCCAGCGCACGGGTGACTCCATCTGGGCGATGGCCGACCAGATGGCTCGCGGCTTCCTCATCGGCGCCACGGCAGGTCGCACCACGCTGACGGGCGAAGGGCTCCAGCACGCCGACGGCCACTCCCCGCTGCTGGCCCAGAGCAACCCGGCCGTCGTCCACTACGACCCGGCCTTCGCCTACGAGGTCGGCCACATCATGCGCAGCGGCCTCGAGCGGATGTACGGCACCGGTGGCCCGAACGGCCAGGGCGAGGACGTGGTCTTCTACATCACCGTCTACAACGAGCCGATCAGCCACCCCGCCGAGCCCGAGGACCTCGACGTCGAAGGCCTCCTGCGCGGCATCTACCGCGTGCAGGGCGCCGAGGGCGAGGGCCCCCGGGTCCAGCTGCTCGCCTCGGGCGTGGGGTTCCCGTGGGTGGAGAAGGCAGCCCAGCTCCTCGCCGACGACTGGGGCGTCCGCGCGGACACGTGGTCGGTGACGTCGTGGAACGAGCTCGCCCGCGACGGCGTGGCCACCGAGGAGTGGAACCTCCTCCACCCTGCCGACCAGGCCCGTCGTCCCTACGTCGCCGAGCGCCTCGCCGAGGCCCCCGGACCCGTCGTGGCGGTGTCGGACTACATGTGCGCAGTCCCGCTCCAGATCGCCCGCTGGGTCCCCGGCGACTACCGGGTGCTGGGCGCCGACGGATTCGGCTTCTCCGACACCCGCGCCGCCGCTCGCCGCTACTTCCACATCGACGCCGAGAGCGTCGTCGTCCAGGCCCTCCAGGCGTTGGCCGACGCCGGCGAGGTCCCGCGCGAGAAGGTCAAGGAGGCGTTCGACCGCTACCGGATCGACGACCCCACGGCCGTGCAGGGCGTCCCCCAGGAGGGCGGCGACGCCTGACGTCTCCGGTCAGGCCCCGGCTGCGCGCGGCATGGCGTGCACCGGGGCCACCGGGGCGTCCCCCGCCTCGGCCTGGTCGGGACGCACGCGGCCGCCCCGGTGAAGCAGCTCGCGCCAGCGGTCGGGGTCGTGGACCGCGGGCTCGGTGGTGCGGACGAAGTCGCGCACGATCTTCACGAAGCGCTGCGGGTGGTCCCTGTGGGGGAAGTGGCCCGCGTTCGGGATGATCTCGACCCTCGCCCCGGGCGCCAGCGCCTCGGCGTTGCGCGCGTGGCGGGCGGGGATGACGAGGTCCTCGGCGCCCCAGACCACGCACATGGGCATGGCCTCGGTGAGGTAGGCGCGATCGGACATGGTCACGACCTGGCCCCTCCAGTCGACCACGGCGCGCACCACGTGGCGGATCGCCGAGCGGGCGTGCGGGTCGGCGAAGGAGTCGTAGATGTCGGCGACCTCGTCGAGGTCGCGCAGGCTCACGCACCCGGAGGCCGCGAGGGTGCGCAGGACCGCGCCGTTCAGGTGCCGTACGCCGGGCAGCGTGAGCAGCCCCATCAGCTGGTGGAAGCCCGGCACGGTGATCGCCCGGATCGCCGGGGTGACCTCGGGGCCCAAGCCCCCGGAGGCCACCAGGACGAGGCGCTCGGTGCGCTCGGGGTACTGGTAGGCGAACTGCATGGCCACGCCCCCACCGAAGCTGTGGCCGACCACGGTCGCCCGCTCGACGCCGAGGACCGTGAGCAGGTCGCGCATGCCGTTGGCGTAGCCGCCGACGCTGTAGTCGGCGCGCGGCTTGTCCGAGGCACCGTGGCCGAGCAGGTCGGGCGCGATGACGGTGAAGTCGCGCGCCAGCGAGTCGATGACGGGCTCCCAGGTGGTGTGGTCGCACCCGAGTCCGTGGAGCAGCAGCAGCGCCGGACCCCGGCCCCTCATGACGAAGGCCCTCCTGTGTCCGTTCAGGACGACGTGCTGCAGGTCAGCGCTCGGGCGACGCACGGGACACCTCCGGGATGGTCAGGGACCGGATTCAACCAGAACGGCTTCCGATTCGGGGCAGTACCGGCCCATTCAGTCGCCCAGGACGCCCGAATCGTGACCTCCGCTGCCTCGACTACGCTGCGCCTATGGCTCCCCCTGCCCGCCGCGCCGCGGAGGCCCTGCGTGGCGCGACCGGCGCCCTGAGCACCGCCGCGACGGCCCGCATGGCCACGGACCTGCCGTGGTTCAGCGGGCTCAGCGCACAGGAGCGCTCCTGGGTGGGACTGATCGTCCAGGCCGGCATCAGGGGGTTCGTCGACTGGTACGACTCCGAGCCGGGCGCACACGCCCCCGACCCGCACCCGCTCGCCGGAGCGGTCTTCGGCGCCGCTCCCCGCGAGCTCGCCGGGGTGATCAGCCTGCAGCAGACCGTGGAGCTGATCCGGCTGAGCATCGAGGTCGTGGAGAGCAACATCGACGACCTGCTCGGCGCCGAGGACGCCGCCGCGGTGCACGACGCCGTGCTGCGCTACAGCCGTGAGGTGGCCTTCGCCACCGCCGAGGTCTACGCCCGCGCGGCGGAGGCACGCGGAGCCTGGGACGCCCGTCTCGAGGCCCTCGTGGTCGACGCCGTGGTGCGCTCCGAGCCCGACGAGACCGTCCTGTCGCGTGCCAGTGCCCTGGGCTGGGGCGGCCACGACGGCGTGGTCGTGGTGCTGGGGGGTGTCCCCCCGAGCCGCTCTGAGGTCGACGTCTTCGCTGCCGTACGCCGAGCCGCCCGGGCTGCCCGCCTCGAAGCCCTCTGTGCGACGCAGGGAGACCTCCTGGTCGTGGTGCTGGGCGGCGTGGTCGACCCGGAGCGCGCTGCCACGGCTGTCGTGGAGCACTTCGCGGACGGTCCGGTGGTCGTGGGACCGGTGGCCACCTCGTTGCCACGAGCCCACGCCTCGGCGACAGCCGCGTTGAGCGGCTACCGCGCCGCCTCCGGCTGGCCGGCGGCGCCGCGCCCCGTGACGAGCCGCGACCTCCTGGCCGAGCGCGCGCTCAACGGAGATCCGGACGCTCGCGACGAGCTGCTGCACGACGTCTACCAGCCGCTGCTCGACGCACGCGGCGCCATGCTCGAGACCCTGTCGACCTGGTTCGACCAGGGCGCCTCGGTCGAGGCGACGGCACGAAGCCTGTTCGTCCACCCCAACACCGTGCGCTACCGGTTGCGGCAGGTGGCCGACCTCACCGGGCGTACGCCCACCCTGCCGCGCGACGCGTTCACGCTCCAGCTCGCGCTGGTGCTCGGCCGCCAGCAGGACGCTGCGGCCCACCAGGCCCAGACTTTGTAGGAACCCGACAAAGTTCACTGGCGCACTTTCGTCCGTGCCAGCGCCTCTGACGGCGGTGTCGGACGGGCACAGTGGTTCCGTGCTCGTCATCGTCGCGCCCGGTCAGGGTGCCCAGACCCCCGGTTTCCTCGCCCCTTGGCTGGAGGAGCCGACGTTCGCTGATCGCATCGAGTGGCTCTCCACCGTGGCGGGGATCGACCTGGCCCACCACGGCACGGAGTCCGACGCCGACACCATCCGCGACACCAGCATCGCGCAGCCGCTGCTCGTGGCCTCCGGACTGGTCACGGCCCTCGCTCTCTTCCCCCACCCTGCCGACGCCTTCGCGCGCATCGGCGGGGTCGCCGGGCACAGCGTGGGCGAGCTGACCGCCGCCGTCGGCGCCCGGGTCCTCACGGCCGAGCAGGCCATGGTGCTCGTCCGCGAGCGTGGCGCCGCGATGGCGGACGCAGCTCGCGCGACCGCGACAGGCATGACCGCCGTGCTCGGCGGCGAGCGCGAGGACGTGCTCGCCACGCTCGAGCGGCACGGGCTCACGCCGGCCAACGACAACGGCCCCGGGCAGATCGTCGCCGCCGGCACCACCGAGCAGCTCGCCGCCCTGCAGACCGAGCCTCCGGCGCGTGCGCGGCTCGCCCCGCTGAGCGTCGCCGGCGCCTTCCACACCGCACACATGGAGCCGGCGGTGGACCGCATGCGGACCCTGGCCCGCTCGGTGTCGACGCACGACCCCCGCACCCCCGTCATCTCCAACCGCGACGGCAAGGTCGTCCACGACGGCCGTGAGGTGCTCCAGCGCATCGTGGGGCAGATCGCCCACCCGGTGCGCTGGGACCTGTGCCTCGAGACGATGGCCGACCTCGGCGTGACCGGCATCCTCGAGATGCCCCCGGCGGGCGTGCTGACCGGCATCGCCAAGCGCTACTTCCGCGGCCGCGACGTCGAGACGTTCGCCCTCTCCACGCCCGACCAGCTCGACGACGCGCGCGCCTTCTGCGAGCGCCACGGTGAGGACTCGAGCATGGCGACGTCGCCCACGTGGCGCCTGGTGGTCGCTCCGGTGAAGGGGACCTTCCACGTCGACGAGGCGGCCGCCGCGGCCGACGTCCTGCCGGAGGGCTCGACCATCGGCAAGGTCGTCAGCCTGCGCGACCACACCCACATCACCGCGCCCCACGGCGGGACGATCGTGGAGTGGCTGGTGCACGACGGCGACCTCGTCGCCCCTGGCCAGCCGCTGCTGCGTCTGCACCCCCAGGGCGCCGCCTGATGCCCGCTCTCACGAACACCACGACGCTCGGCCACGCCCGGATCCTGGGAGTGGGTTCCTACCGGCCCGAGCGCATCGTTCCGAACTCTGAGGTCGTCGAGGCCATCGACTCCAGCGACGAGTGGATCCAGCAGCGCTCGGGCATCCGCCAGCGCCGCTTCGCGGGCCCCGACGAGACGGTGCAGATGATGAGCGTCGCGGCCGCTCGCCAGGCGCTGGACCACGCCGGCATCGAGGCCTCCCAGCTCGACTGCGTCATCGTGGCGACGGTCAGCCACCTCCTGCAGACACCAGCAGTCGCGCCGATGGTCGCCGCCGAGCTCGGCGCCGACCACCCCGCTGCCTTCGACCTCTCCGCGGCCTGTGCCGGGTTCTGCCACGGCCTGGCCCTGGCCTCCGACCAGGTGCGCGCCGGCAGCTCGCGCCACGTGCTCGTCATCGGCGTCGAGCGCCTCTCCGACATCACCGACCCGACCGACCGCGGCACCGCGTTCATCTTCGCCGACGGCGCCGGGGCCGTGGTGGTCGGCCCGAGCGACGAGCCGGGCATCGGACCTGTCGTCTGGGGCTCCGACGGCGAGCGCAAGGACCTCATCCGGCAGCGCGAGGACTGGCGCGACGTCGTCGGCACCCCGGAGCTCCCGGGGTCGGGCCGCATGCCCACCCTCACCATGGAGGGCAACGCCGTGTTCCGGTGGGCCTCCTTCGAGATGGCCCGTACGGCCAGCCGGGCACTGGAGGTCGCGGGCCTGACGCCCTCCGATCTCGACGTGTTCGTGCCCCACCAGGCCAACATGCGCATCACCGACGCGATGGCCCGCGCGATGCGCCTGCCCGACACGGTCCGCATCGCCCGCGACATCGCCGAGCAGGGCAACACGTCCGCGGCGTCGGTCCCACTCGCCCTCGACCGGATGATCCGCGAGGGCCAGGCACGCACGGGCGACACCGCCCTGCTGATCGGTTTCGGCGCAGGCCTGTCCTACGCCGCGCAGGTGGTCGTCGTCCCCTGACGACCCGCCATCTCCATGCACCACGATTCATCCCAGGACCCCAGTAAAGAGAAAGGACGGCCCATGGCCACCACCGAAGAGATCCGCTCCGACCTTGCCGACATCGTCAACGAGGTTGCCGGCGTCGAGACCGACGAGGTCCAGCTGGACAAGGCGTTCGTGGACGACCTCGACGTCGACTCCCTCTCCATGGTCGAGGTGGTCGTCGCCGCCGAGGAGAAGTTCGGCGTGTGCATCCCCGACGACGAGGTGAAGAACCTGCGCACCGTCGGTGACGCCGTCTCCTTCATCGAGCGCGCCCTCGCCGCCTGAGACCGCGATCGCGGGTGTCCGGACCAGCCCCCGTCACCCCCGCCGCGCCCGGCCCGGACACCCCCCCTCCGATCGGGGTTCCCGCAAGTCCGAGCGCCGGGTGGGGGG
>JAJPEO010000354.1 GCA_021166815.1 Nocardioides sp. | reverse complement strand
CTCTCCATAGAAAAACAAAACCCACAACCACACCAAAGCGCAGCCATGGAAAAAGAGAGCCACATCCCCTGACAAAAACAAACCCTGACAAACTGTCAGAATCATTGCCAAAGAAACCGCGACACAACCACAAAGATCATGTCAACGGGGCAAAACAAACTAATTCGTCGACTATCAAACACACTGTTGAGTTCTCAAGAATCAGACGCACTCGCGCCTCGTGCTCCGTAGGGCACTCGATCGCGGGGCAACCTGCACAAACTTACCGGGCGCTTCCGTCTCCGTCAAACCGAAGACCGTCCTGCTCGATGGTGGTCGCCCTGGGCCCCACGACTTCGGCCTTCTGGCCACTGGCGTGGTGCCGCTCGCGGCGACAGGAAGAACATTACCCCCATGGGGGCGAGGACGCCAAACCGGGGGTGTCCGCAAGGCAAACGTGCAGGTCAGGGGCCGGTTCGCCGCCGCGGGGAGGCCGGACGGTAGGTCGAGACGCTCGGCTCCCCCGGTCGCCAGAAGCGCCACGGGAGCTCGGAGCCGTGTCGCAGGCCGACCCGTGGACCGGTGTGCACGGCCGGCTCGGATGCGGGCGTCGTCGCCGGGGTCAACCGGAGCCCGGGCGAGCGCAGGTCGGCGCCGTTGTGGGAGAGATCGATGCCCAGGGCCTCGCACAGCCGGGCCGGCCCTCGCGCCAGGTCACGGTCGCGCGGGTGCCGACGGCGCTCGCGTGCGACATCGAGCCCGGCCACGACCTCACCGGCACGCAGCAGCACTGCGGACGCGGCCCCGTCAGTCCCGCAGACCACGTTGCAGCAGTGGTGCATGCCGTAGGTGAAGTACACGTACAGGTGCCCGGGCGGGCCGAACATCACGTCGGTGCGCGGAGTACGGCCCCGGTAGGCGTGCGACCCGGGGTCGTTGGCGCCGTCGTACGCCTCGACCTCGGTGATGCGGACCGACACCTCGCCGTGGGTGAGCACTGCTCCGAGCAGTCGTGGCGCCACCTCGAGGACCGGGGCCTCGAGGAAGGACAGGTCAGGAGCGCTCACGCAGCGATCGTGCCACGGCCCGCGCCTCGGCGAGCTGCTCGGCGACGCGTACGGGTGCCGTACCGCCGCGTCCGTTGCGTGAGGCGACCGAGCCTTCCGCCGTCAGCACGGCACGCACGTCCGACGTCAGTGCCGGCGAGATCTCCGCGAACTCCGCGTCGCTCAGGTCGGCGAGCTCGACGCCGCGGGCCTCCGCCGCCCGGACGCAGGCGCCGGCCAGCTCGTGTGCCACGCGGAACGGCGTCCCTTCCCGCACCAGCCACTCGGCGATGTCCGTGGCGAGCGAGAATCCCTGCGGGGCCAGCTCGGCCATCCGCTCGGTGTTGTAGACGAGGGTCGCGACCTGTCCGGTGAAGGCGGGGAGCAGGACCTCGAGGGTGTCCAGGGAGTCGAACACCGGCTCCTTGTCCTCCTGCAGGTCCCGGTTGTAGGCCAGCGGCAGCGCCTTGAGCGTCGTCAGCAGCCCGGTGAGGTTGCCCACGAGTCGGCCCGCCTTGCCGCGCGCGAGCTCGGAGATGTCGGGGTTCTTCTTCTGCGGCATGATCGAGGACCCGGTCGACCAGGAGTCGTGGAGCGTCACGAAGTCGAACTCCTTGGTCGCCCACAGGATGATCTCCTCGGCGATCCGGCTGACGTCCACGCCGATCTGTGCGCACACGAACGCGATCTCGGCGACGAAGTCGCGAGAGGCGGTCCCGTCGATGGAGTTGGCGGAGGAACCGGTGAAACCCAGCTCGCGGGCCACCAGCTCGGGGTCCAGGCCCAGGCTCTGCCCGGCCAGAGCTCCGCTGCCGTAGGGCGAGTCGCACACCACCCGCGCGCGCCAGTCGGCGAGACGGTCGACGTCGCGCAGCAGCGCCCACGCGTGGGCGAGCAGGTGGTGGGACAGGAGCACCGGCTGGGCGTGCTGCAGGTGGGTGCGCCCGGGCATGATCGCGCCGAGGTTGGCCTCGGCCTGGTCGGTGAGCGCGTCCACGAGGTCGAGCACGAGGCCCGACACCTGCGCCTGGTGGTCGAGCAGGTAGCCGCGGAAGAGCGTCGCGATCTGGTCGTTGCGCGAACGCCCCGCCCGTAGCTTGCCGCCGACCTCCGGGCCGACCTCCTCGATGAGGAGCCGCTCGAGCGCGCCGTGGACGTCCTCGTCGGACTCCGAGGGATGGAGGATGCCGGCACGGAAGCGCTCCTCGAGGGCGTCCAGGCCGCGGTGCAGCTCGCTCTCCTCGGCCTGCGTGAGCAGTCCGGCTGCGCCGAGCGCCTTGGCGTGGGCGTGCGAGCCGGCCAGGTCGTACAGCGCCAGGCGCCAGTCGAAGTGCGTCGAGCGCGAGAGCGCCTCCAGCTCCGGCGACGGTCCGCCGGCGAAGCGCCCGCCCCAGAGCTTGCCCTCGTTGGTGCTGCTGCCCTCCCCCATCAGTCGGACCCGAACTCCCCGTCGGCGCGGACCAGGGCCAGTTCTTCCTCGTCCTCGACGGCGTGCTCCTCGTCGATGATGAGCTCTCCCCCGCCGGAGGGCAGGGCACCGAGCAGGACGCCGTTCTCGACCAGCACCTGGCCCTCGTCCAGCGGCTGGCCGGCGTAGAGCTCGAGCTTGTCGCGCGTGTCGGCGATGTCGAGGTTGCGCATCGTCAGCTGGCCGATCCGGTCGTGCGGGCCGAAGGCGGCGTTGTCGGTGCGCTCCATCGAGAGCTTGTCCGGGTGGTAGGAGAAGCCACTGCCCGAGGTGCTCAGGATGGTGTAGTCCTCACCGCGGCGAAGACGGATCGTCACCTCGCCGGTGACCAGGGAGGCGATCCACCGCTGGATCGACTCACGCAGCATCAGCGCCTGGGGGTCCAGCCACCGGCCCTCGTACAGGAGCCGGCCCAGGCGCCGGCCCTCCGCGTGGTAGTTGGCCAGGGTGTCCTCGTTGTGGATGGCGTTGAGCAGGCGCTCGTAGCCGATCCACAGCAGGGCCATGCCCGGCGCCTCGTAGATGCCGCGCGACTTGGCCTCGATGATGCGGTTCTCGATCTGGTCCGACATCCCGAGGCCGTGGCGACCGCCGATGGTGTTGGCCTCGTGGACCAGCGCGACCGGGTCGGAGTACTCGGTGCCGTTGATGGCGACGGGCCGGCCGGCCTTGAACCTGATCGTGACGTCCTCGGTGTCGATCTGGACCGAGGGGTCCCAGAACTTCACGCCCATGATGGGCTCCACGGTCTCGAGGGAGACGTCGAGGTGCTCGAGGGTCTTGGCCTCGTGGGTGGCGCCCCAGATGTTGGCGTCGGTGGAGTAGGCCTTCTCCTGGCTGTCGCGGTAGGGCAGGTC
Organism: Nocardioides sp.; assembly: GCA_021166815.1. GTDB lineage: Bacteria > Actinomycetota > Actinomycetes > Propionibacteriales > Nocardioidaceae > Nocardioides. Next base: position 4,165 of record JAJPEO010000354.1, on the reverse strand, counting down.
ACGCTCGGTCAACCAGGCGCTCATCTCGTGGCGGCCGCCGAGCTCGGACACGAAGTCGTGGTCGAGCCACGGCTTGTAGATCCGCAGCTGCGGGTTGGCGAGCAGCCCGTAGCGGTAGAAGCGCTCGATGTCGTTGCCCTTGAACGTCGACCCGTCACCCCAGATGTCGACGCCGTCCTCGTGCATCGCGCGGACCAGCATGGTGCCGGTCACCGCGCGGCCGAGCGGCGTGGTGTTGAAGTAGGCACGCCCGCCGGAGCGGATGTGGAACGCCCCGCACGCCAGCGCGGCGAGGCCCTCCTCGACCAGCGGACCGCGGCAGTCAACGGCGCGCGCGATCTCGGCGCCGTACTGCTTCGCCCGGTCGGGCACCCCGGAGATGTCGGGCTCGTCGTACTGACCGATGTCGGCGGTGTAGGTGCAGGGCACGGCGCCCTTCTCGCGCATCCACGCCACGGCCACCGACGTGTCGAGACCGCCGGAGAAGGCGATGCCCACGCGCTCGCCGATGGGGAGGGAAGTCAGGACCTTGCTCACTGGTCGTCCTTTGCTGAGGGGTGGTGGGGATGGTTGGCCATGTCGAGGAAGCGACGCGCGAGCGCGTCTCCCCCGGCGGGGTCTCGGGAGATGACGACGACAGTGTCGTCGCCGGCGATGGTGCCGAGCACGTCGCCGAGCTCGACGCGGTCGAAGGCGCTGGCCAGGAACTGGGCGGCGCCGGGAGGAGTACGGAGCACGACGAGGTTGGCGCTGGCTTCGGCGCTGACGAGGAGCTCGGTGCACAGCCGGGCCAGTCGGTCCAGGGATGCCGCGGTCTCGCGGGGGGCCTGGGCCGACCGGCTGCCACCCTCCTGCGGCACGGCGTAGACCAGCGCGCCGCCGGCGCTGCGCACCTTCACGGCGTCGAGCTCCACGAGGTCACGGCTCAACGTCGCCTGGGTGACGTGCACGCCGTCGTCGGACAGCAGCTGCGCGAGCTCGGTCTGCGAGCGCACCTCGTGGTGCGACACGATCTCGATGATGCGCTGGTGGCGGGCCCGCTTCGTCAGGGGTGCCGTGGCCCTCACGACCGCTCCAGGAGCCACATGAGGATCGCCTTCTGGGCGTGACGGCGGTTCTCGGCCTCGTCCCACACGACCGACTGCGGGCCCTCGAGCACCTCCTCGGCGATCTCCTTGCCCCGGTAGGCGGGCAGGCAGTGCATGACGATCGCGTCGTCGGCGGCGTGCCCGAGCAGCTCGGAGGTGATGCCGTACGGCGGGAACACCCGGAGCCGGTCCTGCGACTCCTCCTCGCGGCCCATGCTCACCCAGGAGTCGGTCACGACCACGTCCGCGGCGGTCACAGCCTCCACGGGGTCGTGCGTCAGCTCGACCGAGCCGCCGGTGCCGGAACCGATCTCGCGGGCACGGGCGACCACGTCGGCGTCGGGCCAGTAGCCCTCGGGGGCACCCACGCTGACCTGCATGCCGGCCATGGCACCGGCGAGGACCCACGAGTTGCCCATGTTGCAGGCGCCGTCACCGACGAAGGCGACCCTGAGACCTGCGAGGCGGCCCTTGTGCTCCTGCACCGTCTGCAGGTCGGCCAGGAGCTGGCAGGGGTGGAACTCGTCGGTGAGCGCGTTGACCACCGGGACACCGCTGCGTTCGGCCATGATCTCGACGTCGGACTGGTGGGCGGTACGCCACACGATGGCCGATGCCTGCCGTCCGAGGACGCGTGCCACGTCCTCGACGCCCTCACGCTTGCCCATCGCGGCCAGGCCGCCGTCGACCGTCATCGGGTGGCCGCCGAGCTCGGCGATGCCGGCCGCGAAGGAGACCTGCGTGCGCAGCGTCGGGCGGTCGAAGACCAGGGCGACCGTGCGGGGACCCTCCAGTGGCCGGTGGCCGAACTGGTCGGCCTTCATCGTGGCAGCCAGCGCGAGAACCTCGGCCTGCTCCTCGGGGGTGAGGTCGTCGTCGCGGAGGAAGTGACGGGTCATGAGCTGACTCCTGCTGCCTCGAGGATGGTCGGCCAGGCGTCCACGAAGTCCTGGGCCTCCTGGCGGGTGAGCGTGAGGGCCGGCGCCAGCCGCAGGCGGCTCGGCGTCGGGTTGTTGACGATGAACCCCGCTGCCTGGGCCGCCGCGGTCACCGCGGCCGAGATGTCGGCACCCAGGTCGACGCCGACCAGGAGGCCGGCCCCGGAGGTCGAGACCACCTGCGGGTGCTCCTCGAGGCCGGCGCGCAGCTGCGCGCCCACGGTCGTGGCGTGCTCGAGCAGACCCTCGGACTCGATCGTGGACAGCACCGCGAGTGCAGCCGCGCAGCTCACCGGGTTGCCGCCGAAGGTCGTGCCGTGGTTGCCGGGCTGGAAGAGTTCCGCGGCGCTGCCCAGCGCCAGGGTGGCGCCGATCGGCATCCCGCCCCCCAGGCCCTTGGCGAGCGTGACCACGTCGGGCACGACACCGTCGGCCCACGGGAGCTGGTGGGCGAACCAGGCGCCGGTGCGCCCGATGCCCGTCTGCACCTCGTCGAGCCACAGCAGCGCGCCGTGGTCGCTGGTGGCCTGCCGCGCTGCGGCGAGGTAGCCCGCCGGCGGCACGAGCACACCGGCCTCGCCCTGGATGGGCTCCAGGACGACGGCGGCGGTCTCGTCGGTGACGGCGGCGGCGAGGGCGTCGGCGTCGCCGTACGGGACGAAGGTCACCTCGCCGGGCAGCGGCTCGAAGGGCTCGCGGTAGGCGGGCTTGTGCGTGAGGGACAGCGCGCCCATGGTGCGGCCGTGGAACGCGCCCTCGGTGGCCACGACGTGGGTGCGCCCGGTCAGCCTGGTGAGCTTCAGCGCGGCCTCGTTGGCCTCGGTGCCGGAGTTGGAGAAGAACACCTTGGTCGGGTGGCCGACCAGGGCGCCGAGTCGCTCGGCCAGCTGGATCTGGGGCTCGGAGGTGAAGAAGTTCGACACGTGGCCGAGCGTCGTCAGCTGGGTGTGGACCGCGTCGACCACGGCCGGGTGGGCGTGCCCGAGGCTGTTGACGGCGATGCCGCCCAGCAGGTCGAGGTAGACCCTCCCCTCGGAGTCCCAGACCTGGGAGCCGGACCCACGGACCAGCTCGAGCCTGGGCAGCCCGAAGGCGTTGACGAGGTGCCCGGAGTAGCGCTCCTGCCAGGTCATGATCCGTCCGCCTTCGCGTACGCCTTGCGCAGCTTGGTCTCCACCCCGGGCAGCACCTGCGTGCCGACGCCCTCGTCGGTGAAGATCTCCAGCAGCACGGCGTGGGGTTCGCGCCCGTCGACGACGGTCGCGCGCGCCACTCCCCCGGTGACCGCCTCGTAGCAGGCCCGCATCTTGGGGACCATGCCTGCGTCAAGCGTCGGGAGCATCTCGGCCAGCGCCTCCGGGCTGATCTCCTGGATCAGGTCGTCGGAGTTGCCGAAGTCGCGGTAGAGCCCCTCGACGTCGGTGAGCACGAGGAGCTTGTCGGCCCCGAGCGCCACGGCGAGGGCCGAGGCGGCGGTGTCGGCGTTGACGTTGTGCACCTGGCCGTGCTCGTCGGGCGCCACCGAGCTGACCACTGGGACGCGGCCCGCCTCGATGAGGTCGAGGACGGCCTCGGGACGCACGTGGGCGACCTCGCCCACCAGGCCGAGCGACACCTCCTCGCCGTCGACCACGGTGTTGGTGGGCTCGGCGGTGAAGAGGCCGGCGTCCTCGCCGGAGAGGCCCACCGCGAGCGCGCCGTGCTGGTTGATCAGGCCGACGAGCTCGCGCTGCACCTGGCCGACCAGCACCATGCGCACCACGTCCATGGCCTCGGGCGTCGTCACCCGCAGTCCGCCCTTGAACTCGGACTCGATGCCCAGCCGGTCGAGCATGCTGGAGATCTGGGGGCCGCCCCCGTGCACGACGACCGGCTTGAAGCCGGCGAAGCGCAGGAAGGCGATGTCCTCGGCGAAGGCCACCTTGAGCTCGTCGTTGGTCATGGCGTTGCCGCCGTACTTCACGACGATCGTGCGGCCGTGGTAGCGCTTGAGCCACGGAAGTGCCTCGGCGAGTACGCGGGCCTTGGTCGGATCGGGACGGGTCGGGTTCGTCGAGGTGCTCATGAGCTGTAGGCGCTGTTCTCGTGGACGTAGGCGTGGGTCAGGTCGTTGGTCCAGACGGTGGCGCGGGCATCGCC
>JAJPEO010000343.1 GCA_021166815.1 Nocardioides sp. | reverse complement strand
GTGATCCGCTCCTGCTGGTAGGCATGCGCGCGCTCCAGGCCCGCACGGGCCATCCGCTCACGCACGCCCACGTCCGACAACACCTCCCGCAACGCCGCCGCGTACGCCGCCCGATCACCATCAGGCACCAGCCGACCATTGACCCCGTCCTCGATCACGTCAGCCGGACCACGCGGACAGTCGTAGGCCACCAACGGCAACCCACTGCCCATCGCCTCCACCAACACCATCGGGAACCCCTCGTAGTGAGAAGCCATCAAGTACACCGACCCACTACGCAACACCCGGTCGAAGTCCTGGCTGTACCCCTTCAGCACCACCGAGTCCGCCACACCACACGACTCGATCGCCGCCTCGATGCGCCCCTGCTCCGCACCCGAGCCATAGATGTGCAGCTGCCACTGCGGGAACTCCCCCGCCACCTCGGCCCACGCCTGCACCATCCGCACGAAACCCTTGCGATGCTCGAACCGACCACCCGTCACCGCCACCGGCACCGACAGGTCCGGCGCCTCCCCAGCCACCGCCCACGACGACGCATTCGGGATCGTCACCACCCGCGCCCGAGCCCCCGGCGCCCACGCCCGATAGTCCACCTCGTCCTCAGCCGTCAGCACCACGAACGCGTCCAACCCCTCCAACGCCTCCCGCTGCGCCGCCATCGTGGAGGGGCTCTTGCTGCGGGTCGGGAAGTTGAGGTGGTCCTGCGCGATCGTCACCACACCCGGGCGCGCCCACCGCGCCGCCGCCACGTGCAACGACGGCCGCGTCGTGATCAGCACACCCCCACGCAACGACCGGATCTTGCGCCGGATCAACCGATCACCCCACGCCGTCATGGCCGGGTCGCGACCACCGTCGCCCTGTCGCAGCCGCGTGGGACGCCCGGCCAGCCAGCGGGAGAGGACGCTGCGGCCCGGCCGGTCGCGCCAGCGGCGGTCGCCGGGCGGCAGGTCCTGCGGCTCGTGGCGGCGCAGCGTGGTCAGCACGGTCAGCCGGACCCGCTCGTCGAGGGGGAAGCTCGGGCCAGCCGGACCGTCGACGACCGAGACGACCTCGACCTCCCGCATCTCCACCAGTGAGTTGGCCAGGTTGACCACCGTGCGTGCCACGCCGCCGCTGCCGTCGGCGTTGTAGACCAGGAAGGTGACCTTGGCCCCGCCACCGGACACCGCCGTCATCCGCGCAGGTCCTCGATGAGCTCGCGCCAGCGCTGGGTGATCACCTCGGGCTGGTAGGCGCGGGCACGCTCCAGGCCGGCACGGGCCATCCGCTCCCGCACCCCCAGGTCGGACAGCACCTCACGCAACGCCTCCGCATAGGCATCACGATCCCCGTCGGGCACCAACCGGCCGTTGACCCCGTCCTCGATCACGTCAGCCGGACCGCGCGGACAGTCGTAGGCCACCAACGGCAACCCACTGCCCATCGCCTCCACCAACACCATCGGGAAACCCTCGTAGTGCGAGGCCATCAGGTAGACCGACCCACTGCGCAACACCCGGTCGAAGTCCTGGCTGTAGCCCTTCAGCACCACCGAGTCCGCCACCCCGCCGGACTCGATCGCCGCCTCGATCCGGCCCTGCTCCGCACCCGAGCCATAGATGTGCAGCTGCCACTGCGGGAACTCCCCCGCCACCTGCGCCCACGCCTGCACCATCCGCACGAAGCCCTTGCGATGCTCGAACCGCCCACCCGTCACCGCCACCGGCACCGACAGGTCCGGCGGCCCCCCGGCCACCGCCCACGACGACGCATTCGGGATCGTCACCACCCGCGCCCGCGCCCCCGGCACCCACGCCCGGTAGTCCGCCTCGTCCTCGGCCGTCAGCACCACGAACGCGTCCAACCCCTCCAACGCCTCGCGCTGCGCCGCCATCACCCAGTCGGTGCGGCTGCGCGTGGGGAAGTTGAGGTGGTCCTGAGCGATCGTCACCACACCCGGGCGCGCCCACCGCGCCGCCGCCACGTGCAACGACGGCCGCGTCGTGATCAGCACACCCCCACGCAACGACCGGATCTTGCGCCGGATCAACCGATCACCCCACGCCGTCATCCCGGGCATGACGTTCTTGATGTCGCCCAGCAGGCTGGTGGGTCGGGCGGCCAGGCGACGACTGCGTGCCGTACGGCCCGGCCGGTCGCGCCAGCGCCGGTCGCCCGGCGCCAGGTTGCGGGGCTCGGTCCTGCGCAGCGACTGCAGGTAGGTCACCCGCACCGCCGGGTCGACCGGGAACCGTGCTCCGCCCTTGCGGTCGGTCACGGAGACGATCTCGACGTCGTGCGTGGCGCAGAGCTGGTTGGCGAGGTTGATGACCGTGCGGGCCACCCCGCCCCCGCCGTCGGCGGTGTACATGAGGAACACGACCTGCTCGCGGCCCCGCGTACGGCTCATGCCCGCTCCTTGCGCTCGTCCTCGGCAGCCAGGGTGGCGGCTCTCAGGTCGTGCAGCAGGCGGGCCATCACCGGGACCGCCCGCTCGAGCTGCGCGGCCGCGTCGACCTTGGAAGGGTGCAGGCTGTGCTCGGGGTTGCCCACCTCGACGAGGTCGTCGAGGTCACCGACGACCCTGATCCCCGAGGTGCGCGCCCAGTCGACGACCTCCTGCGAGCGGCGGCGCAGGCGGGAGACGTCCTTGCGGCGCAGGGCGATGCGGTGACCCTCCTGCGGGACGAGCAGGTCGTGGGCGAGGTAGCGGCGCATCCAGCGGTACTCGTCGGCCCAGTGGCGATCGCTGAAGTCGATGACCTCCTGGGCCCGTGGCGCCACCTTGCGCAGCAGCTCGGCGGACTCGACGCTGAGGGACTCGTTGCGGGCGGCCTCGCCCAGGTCCAGCCCGCCACGGGGGAAGGACAACGCCTCGGAGAACCGCGTCAGCAAGGCGTCGGGCTCGCGCCGATCGCGCGGCACCGTCACCAGGGCCATCCGCTGGACCGGTACGTGCGGCAGCCAGCGCTCGAGGACGGTCCGCGCATCCAGGGTGCCCCAGCTCCATCGGCGCCGGCCCTGCCACAGCCGGTCGACGAAGTCGTCGAGGGAGAGCGGGTTGCCCCGCTTGAGGCTCTCCTGCCACGCGGCAGGCACCTGCGAGACGAAGGCCCGCGCACTGAAGACCACCGACACCTCCGCCGGCGCGAGCTGCTCGATGGTGCGGCCCACCAGGTGTGCCGGAGCCAGGCAGAACCACTCGCCGCTCATGACGACGTCGCCGTCGAAGGCATGGACCTCCTGCAGCATCGCGCGCCAGGCCCGGGCCGCCTCCCCGTCGCCCTGGTGCTCCACCCGCATCGCGACGGCGGCACGGTTGTAGTCGACCAAGCCGCGCCCCGGGACCAGGACCCCCGCCTCACGCAGCAGGTCGCGGTTGCGCCACAGGATCGTCTGCAGGTAGGTGGTGCCGGACTTGGGGGCGCCGATGTGCAGATGGACCCGTCTCGCCATGGGATCACCCTAGGGCGACCGCGTCCGGGTCCGGCCCGGACCCGCGGACGCGGTCAGCGCAGCTGGTAGTCCTTGAGCAGGCTGCGGCCGATGATCATCTTCTGGATGTCGGAGGTGCCCTCGCCGATCAGCATGAACGCGACCTCGCGGTAGATGCGCTCGATCTCGTACTCCTTGGAGTAGCCGTAGCCGCCGTGGATGCGGAAGGAGGCCTCCACGACCTCGCTGGCGTACTCCGAGGCGACCATCTTGGCCATGCCGGCCTCGACGTCCATGCGCTTGCCGGTGTCCTTGAGGCGAGCCGCGCGCACCATCATGTTGTGGGCGACCTCGACCTTGGTGGCCATCTCGGCGATGCGGAACAGCACGGCCTGGTGCTCGGCGATCGGCTTGCCGAACGTGTGGCGCTGCTGGGCGTAGGCGACGCCCAGCTCGAAGGCACGCCACGCCAGGCCGCACGCGCGGGCGGCGACGTTGACGCGGCCGACCTCGACGCCGTCCATCATCTGGAAGAAGCCCTTGCCGGGCTCGCCGCCCAGGATCTGCTCGGCGGCGATCTGGTGGCCCTCGAGGATGAGCTCGGTCGTCTCGACGCCCTTGTAGCCCATCTTGTCGATCTTGCCGGGCACGGTGACGCCCTGGGCGGTCTCGCCGAAGCCGGGCTCCTTCTCGACGAGGAAGGTGGTCATGTTCTTGTAGACCGAGTCGGCGCCCTCGTCGGTCTTGGTGAGCAGCGCCACGAGCGTCGAGGTCGCACCGTTGGTCAGCCACATCTTCTGGCCGGTGATGGAGTACGAGCCGTCGTCCTGCCTGGTCGCCTTGGTCGACACGGCCGAGACGTCGGAGCCCAGCCCGGGCTCGGACATCGAGAACGCGCCGCGCACCTCGCCGGTGGCCATACGGGGGAGGTACTTCTGCTTCTGCTCGTCGGTGCCGTGCTTCATCAGCATGTACGCGACGATGAAGTGGGTGTTGATGACGCCGGAGACGCTCATCCAGCCGCGCGCGATCTCCTCGACCACCAGCGCGTACGTCAGCAGCGACTCACCGAGCCCGCCGAACTCCTCGGGGATGGTCAGGCCGAAGACACCGAGCTCCTTGAGGCCCTCGATGATGTCGGTGGGGTACTCGTCCTTGTGCTCGAGCTCCTGGGCGACCGGGATGATCCGCTCGTCCACGAACTGCCGTACGGCCTTGAGGATCTCGGTCTGGTCCTCGGTGAGGTCGTCGGTCTGGCAGAGGCGAGGCATGTGTGGTCCTTTGCGCTGGGGGCTCGAACAGCCGCTCAGTCTAGTGAGCGGGAGCCCCCTTCGGCACCAGCATCGTCGGAGAGAGACGTCACAGGCGCGACGTCCTCCGAGCGGCGCCGAGAGCCGATGCGACCGGCCAGGCCGAGCCCCAGCGCGAGCACCGTCCCGAGGCCCGCTGCGCCCAGCCCGACACCGAGACCGGGCGGGCGGTAGACCAGGTCGAGCCGTCCGCTCGCGCCTGCCGGCACCTCGACGGTGAGCAGCCCGGCCTCGGAGTGGCCGACGCGCAGCGCCTGCCCGCCGAGCTCGGCCTCCCAGCCGGGCCACCCCAGCATGGCGAAGACGAGCCGACCGCCACCGGCGGACGCGTCCACGTCCACGCGCTCGTGCAGCAGGTCGCGCGTCTCGGCCGAGTCCACGGCGATGCCGTCGCTCGCCCAGCTCAGCGAGGAGCCCTCGAAGTCGTGCTCGCCGTCGTGGCGCAGGACGACGGCGCGCTCGTCGCGCGACTCCTCGCGCCACCCTTCCCCCGGAGCCACGCCCGCGGCCAGGCTCTTCTGCACCACGATCGTGTCGAGCTTCATCAGGTCGGCCAGCGGCGGCTGCCCGGAGCCACCCACGCGCCACAGGTTGCGGTAGCCGCACTTCTGGGTGAGGCCGTCGTACTCCATGCAGAAGGTGCGGGTGAACGGCAAGAAGCCCATGCCGGTGTAGTTGTTGACGGCGTCGACTCCCGCCGGGTGGTACATGCTGCCGGGCAGGAAGGTCTGCCACTGCTGCTCCAGCTTGCGGGTGTCGCCGCTGCGCGTGGCCCGGTTCTGCAGGGGCTTGAGGTCGGCGAACTGCATCACCCGGCCCTCGCGGTCGGCGAAGTCGCGCTGCAGCGCGGAGACGTCGGTGGGCACGTGCCACACGCGCGAGCTCGCGTTCTCGCCGATCACCGCGACCTGCAGGGCCAGGACGGCGCCGATGCCCCCGAGCGCCACCAGCGCCACCGCGCCCGTGCGCCGCAGGAGCAGGTGCGCCCCGAGCAGCACGACGACCAGCACCGCCACGACCGCGGTGCCCACGACCGCACGTCGCAGGCCCGCCGGGTCCTGTGACCACGTGAGCCAGCCCATGGTCGCCACGATCGCGGCGGAGCCGAGCAGCCGCGGGCGCAGGGACGTCGTGGCCAGCCCGTGGCTGAGCAGGACCGCCAGCACCACCAGCACGCCGAGGTGGAAGTACTCGATCACCCGCAGCGGCCAGCGGAAGAGCCACAGCTTGCTGGGACCGAGCGTCATGGCGAGGTACGCGACCGTGACGAGCGTCAGTCCGGTCAGCTCGCGGGCGCGACCGCGCAGGGCCGCGTACCGCAGCCACGGCAGCAGGGGCAGGACGAACCAGGCCAGGAAAGTGGCCGGCACCTGCATCGGCCCGGTGATCGCCTTGATCGGGGGCACGTGCAGCGGCGAGCTCGCGGCGAACAGGTCACCGACGGCCGGCCGGAGCTTGCCGGAGTTCTCGAAGAGCGCGCCCTGGGTGGAGCGCACGGCCAGGTCGGCGGTCTCCAGCAGCGGGATGTAGACCAGCGGGAGGAAGGCGGCGATCGCGACGCCGGCGAGCACGACCTTGAGCAGTCCGCCCCAGGCCCGGGTGACCGCGCCCTCCACGACCATCGCCGCGCCGATCACGACGACCGCGAGGGTGCCGTACGGGTTGCCGTTGAGCACGGCGAGCGCCCCGGCGAGGAACGCCCAGAACGGGTTTCCGACGCCGCGCAGCGCACGCCGGAAGGTCACCCACACCCACGGGGCGTAGGCGAAGGCCATCAGTCCCGCGGGCCACGAGCCGGCGTCCCAGAACAGCGTGAACCCGGAGAAGGGCAGCGCGACGGCAACCACCGCGGAGGCCCACGGCAGGGCGTCGTACTCGCGGGCCAGGAGGTAGGTGCCCAGCGCGAGCAGCACCATCACCGTGGCCTTGACCAGGTAGGTCGTCACGGCGAGGTCCGGCCCGAGCGAGACCGCCAGCCAGATCAGCACGTTGAGCGGGTTGTAGGTGCCGAAGAGCGCCTCGCCGGCGTAGTTGCCGCCTGCCCACGACTGCGGGTCGAGCCAGACCGGCCACTGGCCCGCGCGCACCATCTCGCCGAAGTGGAACCACGTCGGGGCGAACTGGGCGGCGGTGTCACCGCGCTGGAAGAAGCGCGGCTCGAGGACGAACGGGACGGCGGTGTAGGCGGCGGTCACCAGGCACACCACCAGCGGCCACAGCCACCGGCGAGGTGCAGCCGCGCTCACGGGCCGGTCACCGGGGTGTCGTCGGGCCCGTTGCTGCTCTCCTTGAGCAGGAACAACGGGCGGCGCTTGGTCTCGGCGTAGATGCGGCCGAGGTACTCGCCGATCACGCCCAGCACGATCAGCTGCACGCCACCGAACCACGTGACCGCCGCGATCGTGGTGACGTAGCCGGCGACGGGGTTGCCGTGGACGATCGCGTCGACCAGCACCCACAGCGCGTAGGCCACCGCCACGGCCGTGACCAGGACACCCAGCCAGATCGAGAGGCGCAGCGGGCGGTAGTTGAACGACACCACGCCGTCGATGCCGTAGTTGAACAGGTCGCGCAGGCGCCACTTGGTGGCCCCCGCCTCGCGAGAGACGTTCTCGTAGTCGACCACCGCGGTCGGGAAGCCGATCCAGGCGAACAGCCCCTTGGAGAACCGGTTGGTCTCGCCCAGTGTCAGCAGCGCCCGGACGGCCTGCCGGTCCAGGACGCGGAAGTCGCCCACGCCGTCCTGGAGCTCGACGTCGATGAGGCGGTTCATCATCCGGTAGTAGAGCCGCGACAGCGCCGTGCGGACCGGCGGGTCGTTGGTGCGGGTGCGCCGGGCGACGACCTGGGAGTACTCCCCCGAGTCGAGCAGGGGCAGCATCTGGGGCAGGAGGCTCGGCGGGTGCTGGAGGTCGGCGTCGATGATGGCGACCTTGTCGCCGCGCGCCTGGCTGAGGCCGGCGAGCATCGCCGACTCCTTGCCGAAGTTGCGGCTCAGCGAGAGGTAGCGGAACTGCGGGTGCTCAGCGTTGACCTGGCGCAGGATCGGCAGCGTGCGGTCACGGCTGCCGTCGTCGACCAGGATCACCTCGTAGTTGTCGGTGATGGCGCCCACCTGCTCGCGCACGACCTCCACGAGGCGAGGCAGGGACTCCTCCTCGTTGTAGCACGGGATGACGACCGACAGGTCGACGTGGCTGGGCGCGGACGACATGCCCGTCATGCTTTCACGTCACCCGTGCCGGACCGTTCGATCACCCCGGCGACGGCGCGTTCGACGTCGGCCAACACCCGCTCCAGCGGGCGCGCCAGGTCGTGGTTCTCGGCGACGGCGACCTCCAGCGAGGCCACCCGACGCTCGAGCTCCCTGACCTTGCGGACCCCGAGCGCCACGCTCGCTCGGCGGCGCCACTCCTCGCGCGACGTCACAGCGACCTCTTGCGGTACTCGCGCAGCGCCTGCATCGTGACCTCGCCGTCCTGCTGCGAGGCCGGCAGCAGCAGCTGGGTGACCACGTCCGACAGCGTGGCGACGCGCAGGTGCAGGGCCCGCGACTGCTCGACCTCGGCCTCCAGCTCGGCGATCCGGGCCTCCAGCCGCTCCACGCGGCGGTCGCGGTAGGGACCGCCCAGGCGGGTGAGCGAGGAGCGTACGACGGCCTTCGCCCGGTCGAGCGTGCCGGCGTCGGCGTCCGTCTCGTCCTCGGACCCCGCGGTTCGGACGTCGGCGCCGGCCTCCCGGGCCCACACCAGCAGGTCGGCCAGCGCGATCGCGGCCGACTCGGCCACCTCCGCGTCGGTGACCTCACCGGGCAGCCGGGCCTCGACCGCGCGCGGGCGCAGGTCGTCGAGGTCGCCGTGGACGCGGTAGCCGGCAGCGGTGATGGCGGCGATGGCCGCGTCGGCCTGCTCCCCCGCCTGCGCTGCGTGCGCGGGCACCGTCCCGATCGGCTCGCGGCCGATCGGCGCGAGCACCCGGTGGGCGAGCAGGTCGCGCAGCCAGAGCGACTTCTGCCGGCCGCCGGGTATCCGGCCGTCCAGGGCGGTGTTGACGCGGCGCAGGAGCTCGGCCTCGACCACGCCCAGGGACTCGTTGACCCGCTCCACGTCGAGGTCCAGCCCCTCGATGCCCTCGAGACCGCATGCCTCGGCGAACCGGCGCCACAGCTCCCCGCTGTCGCCGCCCGCCGCGGGGACGGTGACGACGTGGACCTGCTCGGGCGGCAGGTCGGCCCCCCAGCGGGCGGCCACGTTGGCCGGCTGCATCGTGCGCCAGCCCCACTCGCTGCGCTCGGCGGACTCCTGGGGTGGCGACCACCGCTCGAGCGGCTTGGTGAGCCCGAACTTCAGCTGCTCCTGCCACGAGGAGGCCAGCGCCTTGCCGAGGTCGCGCGCGGTGACGACCACGTGCACCTCAACCCCGCTGAGGCGGGCGAGCGCGGCGCGTGCCTGCTCGACGGAGGCGTTGGCGAAGAGCTCGTAGCTGACGACCGCCGAACGCCCCTGCCACTCCCGGACCTGGTCCACGACGCGGTCCCACGCCTGGGCCGCCCCGGCCGGCAGGCCGGCCAGGCGCGGGTCGTCGCGCACGGCCATGGCCGCGTGGATGAGGTCCAGGCGCGGGCCGACCACCAGGACGCCGGCGTCGGCGAGGGTGGAGGCGTTGCGCTCCAGGACCTGCTGGACGAACGTCGTGCCGGACTTGGGACCGCCGACGTGGAGATGGACGACCTGGGTCATGGGGAGCTCAGTTCCTCCTGCTGGGTGGGCCACTCGACGCTCATGCGCCAGCGGGCCGGGCTGCCGGTACGGCTGGCTCGCGACGCCGCGGCGAACCCCTCGCGGTGCACGACGCGGCCGCCGGCAGCGCGCACCGCCGGCTCGAGCTGGGTAGGGTCGACGGGCCAGACACGCGGGGACCCGGTGGCCTCCATGTGGCGACGGCACTCCTGCGGCGAGCGCGACACGCCCTCGAGGAAGGCCCGTCCCCCACCCGAGAGGGCCATCGCCGCGAGCTGCCAGAAGCGCGGCCGGACGCCGGGGGGCAACGCCTCGAGCAGGCGGCGGGCGGTGACGACCTGCTCTCCCTTGCCGCGGGCCAGGATCGCGCCGACCGCGAGCACGTCGCGCTCGTCGAGCAGGTTGAGCATCCGTCGCGATGCCTCGGCAGGCAGGCCGATCCCGCGGCCGCCCAGTGCGTGCTTGCCGGGGTGGGCGTAGTCGTAGCCGACCGCCTGGCACCCCTGGGCGGCGTAGTGGCGCAGGTCGGCCGAGGGACCGGACCCGATGTCGAGCACCCGCGGCGTGCCGGCGAGCTGGCCGGTGACCCACCGCGCGAAGGAGCTCGGCCGGGGACGCGTACGGGCGACCTCGCCGTTGTGCTGCGTCCAGTCGCGCCGCTGCGGCATCAACGCGCCGAACCATGCGTCGAAGCGCGAGGTGATCTCGCGGGAGGGCTCGTGCCGGAAGGACGGGTCGGGGACCCGCCAACCGGGGCCGTACGAGACCGCCAGCAGCCGGTCGGGGTCGGCCGGGGCCGGCATCTGCCTGCCCTCGAACTCGAGGGTGCGCAGCGGGACGATCGCCTCGCGCGGGACCCGCTCGCGCACGGTCGCGGTCTCGTGGAGCAGGTCCCCGACGTAGAAGCAGGTGTAGATGTCGATGCCGTCCTGGACACCGTCGGGCGCCTGGTAGACGACGGTGATGAAGCTGGCGGTCTTGTGCTTGACGGAGATGCCGGCGTCGTGGAGGGCACGGGCGACGTCCCACAGCTCCACGGCCATCTCGGCCGGGGTCTCCTTCTCGGAGAGGAAGCACAGGTCGATGTCGCTGTCGTGGCCGATGACCGAGCCGGAGCGGGCGGCGCCGAGCAGCGTGCCGAACGAGATCCACCCCTCCAACCCGCACTTGTCCCGCATGACGGCCAGGACCCGCTCGGCCATCTCGGTCATCGCCTCGACCGCTCCGGCCTCGCGCCGGGAGTCGAAGGGGCGCTGGGTCAGCCCCCACTTGTCGATGATGACCTTGTTGCCGTGGCGGTCGACGAGCCGGACGCGCCCCTCGCCGGAACCGAAGGAGACCTCCTGCCGGAAGATCTCGCTGTCGTCGACGGTGATGGTCACCTCGGAGCGACCTTCGAGGCGGTCCTTCAGGCGCTTGGGCCAGTCGATCTGCACGGCGTCGCCGGAGCGCGACACCGAGACCGACCAGCCGCGCCAGCCGTCGAAGTGGACGTCGAGGGAGCCGTCGAACCCACGCTCGAGGCGCACCCCGTCGTCACCGACGGAGAGCACACGCGGCAGCATCGCGACTCCTCACCTCACCGTCGTCCGGGCTGACAGCCGGACATTACTGCACGGAGAAGCGGCTGGAGACCACCGCGTGGTCGGTCGTACGCCGCACCCGGCTGGAGGTGTCGATCACGGTGCGCGAGAAGCTCCCGCGTCCGCCGAAGATCCAGTCGACGCGCATCCCCTTGGGCAGCTCGCAGGCACCACCGCTGGAGCGTCCCCCGATCGCGGCGTCCAGCCAGGTGCCGCAGGCGATCTTGCGGAAGGCCAGCGCGTGCTCGTTGAGGTCCCCGGTGACGATGACGGGGAGGTTGTCTCCCTTGAGCAGCTTGACCAGCTCCACGATGATCGCGAGGCCCTTGTCGCGGTCGGCCTGCATGTTGCCCGGTGAGAGGTGGGCGTTGATCATGTAGATCTCACGTCCGGTGGCGCGGTGGCGCAGTCGCACGACCGGCTGGGGGCGCGACTTGCGCATGAAGGGCATCTGGGCGGTGTCGGCCCAGACGTACTGCCAGACCGAGTCCTTCCACATCACCGACTGCGGGGCGGCGTCGTAGCCCTGGGTGTTGCCCGGGAAGAAGGTCCAGGCGCCGCGGGTCGCCACGTTGAACTGGTTGATCTGGTCCGGCTGGGGCTCCGACAGGCCCACCAGGGACGCCCCTCGGCGCTCCACGATGGTCTTGCCCCACTCGCTGCGCACCCTGCCCGGCGCGAAGGCCGGACGGGCACCCGACGGAGAGGTGTGCTGGCTGCCGAGCACGTTGAAGGTCATCAGGTCGAAGGCGAAGCCCCGGCGGCCGTCCTTGCCGACGATGGCGGTGTTCGACACCGCGGGCCGCTTGGCGATCGCCGTGCGCGCGATGCGGCGCGGCGCCCAGTCGCGCACCTGCGCGTCCGTCAGGCGGGTGATCTTGCCCCACGGCGGTGCCGGCTCGGACGGCATCGCGGCACCGGAGGTGGTGCCGGTGCCCCACTGGCCGGAGTCGTTGGCTCCCCAGCAGGTGCCGCCGCCGCAGAAGTGGTACCAGCCGCCTGCGACCTCGGCGCCGGTGGAGGTCAGCCCGGTCGCCACCGGCGCGAGCGCCTGGCCGACCGAGGCCCGGCCGAGCTGGCCGTAGCGGTTGTCGCCCCAGCAGAAGACCTGCCCGTCGACCTCGGTGGCGCACGTGGCGTGGTTGGTCAGGGCGAGGGCGACCCAGCTGCGGCCACCGGCCACGCCCACCGGAGCGGAGGAGTCGGCGCGCGTGCCGTTGCCGAGCTCGCCGTTGGTGTTGTCGCCCCAACACCAGGCCTGCCCGCCGATGGCGATCGCGCAGGTGCGCGCCCATGACGTCTCGATGCGGGTGTAGGTGCGCCCGCCCGCGACCAGCGCGGGCTTGACCCGCAGCGCGGTGGTGCCGTCGCCGACCTGGCCGAAGGCGTTGTTGCCCCAGCACAGGGCCGCACCGCTGGCCGCCACCCCACAGGTGTGCCACTCGCCGGCCGACACCTCGGCCCAGCGCCGCGACCCGACCACCTGCAGGGGGCCGTCGCTGCGGGAGCTGGTCTTGCCGATGCCGAGCTGGCCGTGGAGGTTCTGCCCCCAGCACCACAGCGAGCCGTCGGTCCGGGTGGCGCAGGCATGGGTCCACGACGCCGAGACCGAGCGCCAGTTGGTGTCGGAGCCGACCCGGCGCGGCTGCGAGGCCCGCTTCTTGTCGGACCCGCCGAGCTGGCCGAAGTTGTTGAGACCCCAGCACCACAGCGACCCGTCGGTCTTCACGCCGCAGGTGGAGCCGCCGCCGGTGTCGATGCGGGCCCAGCCGTCGCCCACGACGCGCGTGGGACGGGTCCGCAGGGTGGTGGTCCCGTCGCCGACCTGGCCGAAGTCGTTGCGGCCCCAGCACCAGGCCGAGCCGTCGGTGCGGACCTCGCAGGTGGTCATGCCGCCGGCCGACCGGCCCCCGGACTCGGCCTCGACGGTGATCACGAGGGACGCCTGGCGTGCCGGCGTGGCGGGAGACGCCCCGGCCACGGTGAAGTCGACCTGGTAGGTGCCGGGCGTGCGCAGCCGCCCGCTGAGGACGCCGTCGGCAGAGAGGCGTACGCCGTCGGGCAGGGAGGTCGCGGCCCAGCGAGCCGCAGGCGTGGTGGGCGAGCCGCCGCTGACGGTGAGTCGCTCGCTGAAGGCCGCGTCGGCCTGGACGCTGACCCGGCTCGACGTCGAGATGGGCCACAGCGCGGTGCGCTGCCACATGCGCTCGGCGGCCTGCACCATGGCGCGGGTGCCTCGCGAGGTGCTGTAGCCACGGGCAAGGCGCAGGGCATCGGCGGCGACCGTCTTGTTGGGGTTGCACACCAGGTCGCCGCGGTGACAGACCGACACCACGTCGAAGGTCGGAGTGGCTCGCGGCACGTCGCCGTACGAGCGCAGCACCTTGGTGACCACGCCCGCGGAGGCGGTGCCGGCGGCGGGGTTGCCGAGGGGCGCCCCCGCGACCGAGCGCTTGGTGCGGAAGGGGTCGGAGACCAGCACGGCGCCGGAGACGTTGGTGAGGCGACGCTGCGAGGCGAGCACCTGGGTCACGCGGTGGACGACGGCCGCGCCCTGTGCGTAGCCGACGAGGACGACCTGCTGCTGGGGGCAGGCCGCGAGGTGCTGGTCGAGCAGGGCGCGCGTGGCGCGCTCGCCGGTGCCGACCGGCTGGCGCCACGCGCGGACGCCGTTGGTGGTCAGCGCCCGCAGGGTGGGCAGTCGGCGGCTGCGCACCATGCGCTCGGGACCGGGGGTCGCCATGGCGACTCGCTGGACGGCCGTGGTGCGGCCGTTGGCCCGCGCCTTCGCGGTGAGCCGCTTGGCGATCCGGCCGACGGTGGCTCCGGGGGTCGTGCCGCTGCCCTCGCCGTTGCCGTCCACGCCCACCACGAGCACGTCGACGCACGCGGCCGCGGCCGCCGGGACGAGGTCGCCACGACCGAGGGAAGGCGCTGGCAGCGGCGCCGTGCTCGCCGGGAGCAGCGCGGTCACGGTGACCGCGACCGCGACCGGGCTCAGGAGCAGCCGCCAGCGCCCCACGTCAGTTCTCCTGCTTGATCAGGGCGTAGGGGTCCACGCCCCGCTCCTTCGCGCGCTTCTCGACCATCGAGGCGTACGCCTCCTGGGTCATCGGCTCGGTGGACCCGTGCGCGACGCGACCCTGGTTGTCGGGGTGCTGGGGACCCCAGTACGCCGGGCGGTGGGTGAACATGTAGTCGATCCACTTCATGTACTTCGTGGTCACCCGCGGACGGATGATCGTGCCCAGGACCTCGTCGCTGGCCAGCGCCACCGAGGTCCAGTTGGCCGAGCCGTTCCACGTGATCTTGGCGTCGGGCTTGCCGGCGACGTTGCCGCTGATCGCCATCGACTTCATGTGGACGTAGCGGTCGTAGATCCCGTCCTCGTTGGAGTCGTAGGCCAGGTGGGTCAGCGGCACGTTGGCGTCGCGCAGGACCTTGAGCACCTTGTTGCCGAACATGGCGTAGACCAGGCGGATGCCGCATCCCTGGCGCCGCAGCTGCGCCAGCTTGTTGGCGATGGCCAGGCCACGGTCGCCGTACATCGAGGTCTGCGCGATCCGGATGCGAGTACGCCCGTTGCTCGTGGCGGCGCCGGTGCAGCGCACGCTGTTGAGGGCCTCCATCACGGGGTCCACCGCGGTGCCGGCGCCCTTGTAGGGGTAGATCTGGTTGATGTCGCGGCTGCCGGTGCCGTAGGTGAGGTAGCCCTGGCGCCGGGGCTCGTCGACCGCCATCTGCTTGAAGACGTTGTTGAAGAACTGGTAGCGCTGCTGGTCGTTCTTGAACGTGTAGATGTCGTTCCACTGGATCGTGGCGCCGAGCTCGGTGGCGTTGTAGGAGCCGTACATCGAGACCCAGCGCACGGGGTACGACTTGCCGTTGCGCTTGCCGCGGATGCGGTCGAACAGGAAGAGCTTGGTGTGCGGGATGCCCGCGGTCCCCCGGCAGGAGCGACGGCACCGCTTGAGCCAGCTCTTGCGGGAGGTGGAGCGGCGCTTGTTGCCGACCCGCAGCCCACGCGCCAGGCGCTGGGCGTCGGCGTTGGGGTTGTCGGGGTTCCAGTTGTGGCGGTCCATGATCACGCGCACGCTGACGCCGCGCTTGTGGGCACGCAGGAGCGCCGAGGTCATGTGGTAGCTGCGGACGTTCCAGGCCGAGATCCGGATCTTGCCCTTGGGCGGCACGGAGTCGATGGTGCGGTTGACCTGACGGATCAGGCGCCGCACTGCTTCCTTGGTGCCGTAGGGGTTGTTGAACACCGGGCCGCTGGGCGGCACGTAGGTGTCCGGGGTCGGCGCTGCCGACGCTGGCACGGAGCCCGCCACGGCCAGCAGGCCGGCCACCAGCGCGGTGACCAGGCTCGTCGGGAGGAGGCGGAGGGTGGACTTGCGCACGACTGGTGTCCCCACAAACTTCATCGATGGTGTCAGCGGCGTCGAAGATGGCGTAGTGGCCCGAGCACGACGCGCGGCTGGTTACTGTATCTCATTTGTCACTCTGGTCACATGCTCACCACGAGTGCTGCTGCGCGCGGGAACGGCCGAGCGGCGTTGCTCAGGCCCCACACGTCGCCATGAGGGAGCGGAACCTCTGGTCCCGCGACCGGGGTCCGTCGGTCTCGACGACTTCCCGGTTCTGCACGGCGTAGAAGGTACGACCGTACGTCACGATCCGCTGACCCGACGAACATTGGTAGACATCGGGCTCGACCCAGCGCTCGCGATCGACGTCGAAGCACCCGCGGTAGGGCTTGGGGAGCGCCTGGCCGACCACCCACACCTCGGCGCACGCCGGGTCGGTCCGCCCAGCGGGCTCCGTCGGGCTCGCGGGCGGGGGGGAGGACGGGGACTGCGATGCCGGGCCCGGGTCCTTGGCCGCGTCGGGCCCCTCCTCGTCGGAGCAGCCGGTGAGCACCAGGCCCAGCGCCAGCAGCGCAGCGGGGACCGCCAGTGCGCGGCGACGGGAGGAGACGGGGTGGGAAGTGTGCACGGTCACGGAGTGCCTCCCGGGTCGACCACGCTGACGTCGGCGTGGATGAAGTAGTGGTCGCTGGCCCGCGCCAAGGTGGAACCGTCCTGGACGTAGCCGGAGAAGTTCACCCCAGCACCTCCGCCGCCCATGATCCAGTCGACACGCAGCGGGCGCGGCGGGAGGGCACAGCCGGGGCCGCCGCCGTTGGCGCCCATGAAGCCCAGCGCACCACAGACCTTGTAGAAGAACTCCTCGTGCTCGTTGACGTCGCCACCGATGATCACCGGCTTGCCGTTGGTCGCCATGAGGCGCCGCATCAACGAGATGGCCACGGCCGTGCCGGAGTCGCGCTGGGCCTCCAGCCCGCCGGCCGAGAGGTGGACGGAGATCACCCAGAACTGGGCGCCGGTGCTGCGGTCCTTGAGCAGGACGTAGGGCATGGGGATCGCCTGGCTGGCGAACGTGTAGGTGACCGACCCGCCGTCGAGCATCTCGAACTGCGACGAGCGCCAGGCGATCTGCAGGCGCTGCCCGTTGCGGCCCAGCGCGTGCTGCGGCCAGACCTGGTAGCCGCCGAGCCGGTTGAGGAGCACCGGGAGCTGGTCGTCCTGGACCTCCGACAGCGTGACGACGTCGACACCGCGAGCCATGATGATGCCGGACGAGATCGCCATCCGCTCCGGGCCGGGGCCGTACCCGCCCTTGCCACGGGTGTGCTGGCTGCCGAGGACGTTGAGCGCGCCCACGCGGAAGGTGGAGGTCTTCTTCATGGCCGCGATGCGGGCCAGGCGGCGCAGCCGCTTGCGTCGGGCCACCTCGCGGGCCTTGCGCTCGGCGATGCGCTGGACGGCCAGGCGCGCCTGGGCCGAGTCGAACGGCACCGCGCGCGCCTGCTTGCGGGCCTTCGGGGTGCGGACGAAGCTGCGGGAGGCCTCGGCGGCGTGGTGGCCGGCGCCGGCACGCGCCGCGATGGCGGCGCTGGAGTCCACGTCGGCGTCGCGCGGCACGAGGATCATGGACATCACGAGGAGCCCCGTGACCATGACGGCCGGGACCAGCAGCCGCCACGGCGCGATCGCAGGGGCACGTCGGCGCCGTGGTGCGCGATGTGAACCCAAGGACGCACACCCTCCGTGTGATGCCCCGCCTGCACTGCGGGGCCTGGTCAGGGTAACCCATCGGGGCGCGACGACCCACTCCGGCGAAGGCGCCCGGCGTACCGTCCCGGACGCCCCGATGGCGCTACCGTGTCCGGCGTGAGCACCACACCGACCCGAGTCTTCGTGGCCCGGCTCGTCGGCCTGCCGATCTTCGACCCCCAGGGGGACCAGGTCGCCAAGGTGCGCGACCTCGTGGTCGCGCTGCGGACCGAGACGAGCCAGCCGCGCGTGCTCGGCATGGTGGCCGAGGTCTTCGGTCGCCGTCGGATCTTCGTCCCGATGACCCGGGTCACCGCGATCGAGAGCGGGCAGGTGCACACCACGGGCCTGCTCAACATGCGCCGCTTCGAGCAGCGCTCGACCGAGACCCTGGTGATCGGGCAGATGCTCGACCGCACCGTGACCATCCGCGACTCGGGCGTCACCGGCACCGTCTACGACGTGGCCATGGAGCAGGCCCGCAACCGCGACTGGGTCCTCTCGCGCGTGGCCGTGCAGGAGCCCAGCAAGGGCTTCCGGCGCCGCGGCCAGACCCACGTGGCCGCCTGGAGCAACGTGTCGGGGCTGACCCGCCGCGAGGACACCCAGGGCGCCACGCACCTCGCGGCCGCCCTCAACGAGATGCGTCCTGCCGACGCGGCCCACATGATCCACGACCTGCCTCCCGAGCGCCGCTCCGCGGTCGTGGCAGCCCTCGACGACGAGCGCCTGGCCGACGTCCTCGAGGAGCTGCCCGAGGAGGACCAGGTCGAGATCCTGGAGCACCTCGACTCCGAGCGCGCCGCGGACGTGCTGGAGGAGATGTCGCCCGACGACGCGGCCGACCTCATCGCGGACCTCAACCCGGAGACGGCGGCGACGCTGCTGGGGCTGATGGAACCGGAGGAGGCCGAGGACGTCAGGCGGCTGATGAGCTACCACGAGGACACCGCCGGCGCCATGATGACTCCGGAGCCGGTCATCCTCTCCCCCGACGCGACCATCGCCGACGCGCTGGCCCACGTCCGCAACCCCGACCTGACCCCCTCGCTCGCCGCACTGGTCTACGTGTGCCGCCAGCCGCTGGAGACGCCGACGGGTCGTCTGCTCGGTGTCGCCCACATCCAGCGGCTGCTGCGCGAGCCCCCCTCCACCCTCGTCGCCGCCGCGCTGGACGAGTCGATGGACCCGCTGCGCCCCGACTCCACCATCGACCAGGTGGCGGCCCACCTGGCCACCTACAACCTCGTGGCCGCGCCCGTGGTCGACGACGAGGGGCGCCTCCTCGGGGCGGTGACCGTCGACGACCTGCTCGACCACATGCTCCCGGAGGGCTGGCGCGACCACGCCGCGCGCCTGGGCAACCGGCCGGGTGGTGGCGCATGAGCGAGCGTCGCATCCGCCTCGACACGCCTCGCGACACGCGCCGCCACCTCGTGCGGCGCCCGTCGTACGACGCCGACGCGTTCGGTGTCTTCGCCGAGAGCTTCGCCCGCTACATGGGCACCGCGCGGTTCCTGCTGTGGATGACCATCTTCGTCCTGGTCTGGATCGCCTGGAACCTCCTCGCGCCGTCGGACCTGCGCTTCGACCAGTGGCCCTTCATGCTGCTGACGCTGATGCTCAGCCTCCAGGCCTCGTACGCCGCCCCCCTGATCCTGCTCGCCCAGAACCGCCAGGAGCAGCGCGACAAGGTGGTGGCCGAGCAGGACCGGCAGGCCAACGCCCGAGCCCACGCAGACATGGAGTTCCTGGCCCGCGAGGTCGCCTCGCTGCGCATGGCGGTGGGCGAGGTGGCCACCCGGGACTTCCTCCGCTCGGAGCTGCGCGGCCTGCTCGGCGACATCGAGGAGCTCTCCCGGCCGCAGGAGGATCCCGCGGCAGAGCCTGCCGCCGGGGAGCGCGCGAGCGGCTCGTAGACTCGGGCTCATGAGCATCCCCACCGCCGAGCAGGTACAGGCCGCTCTCGCGACCGTCAACGACCCCGAGATCAAGCGCCCGATCACCGAGCTGGGGATGGTCGACTCCGTGGAGGTCTCCCCCGACGGCGTCGTGGCGGTGGAGGTGCTGCTCACCGTGGCGGGCTGTCCCCTCAAGGACACGATCAACCGCGACGTGACCGCGGCGGTCCAGGGCCTCGAGGGCGTCACCCGGGTCGACCTCACCCTCGGCGTGATGTCCACCGAGCAGCGCGCCCAGCTGCGCGAGGTGCTCAGCGACGGCCGCGCCCAGCGCGAGATCCCGTTCGCCCAGCCCGGCAACCTGACGAAGGTCTACGCGATCGCCAGCGGCAAGGGCGGCGTGGGCAAGTCGTCGGTCACCGTCAACCTCGCCCTGGCGATGGCGCGCTCGGGCCTCAAGGTCGGCATCGTCGACGCCGACATCTACGGCCACTCGGTCCCCGCGATGCTCGGCGTCGCCGACTCCCGGCCCACCCAGGTCGACGACCTGATCATGCCCGTGCCCACCGCCAGCGGTGTCTCGGTGATCTCCATCGGCATGCTCAAGCCGCGACGCGACCAGGTCGTCGCGTGGCGCGGCCCGATGCTCGACCGGGCCCTGGTCCAGATGCTGGCCGACGTCTACTGGGGCGACCTCGACGCGCTGCTCCTCGACCTCCCGCCCGGCACCGGCGACGTCGCGATCTCGCTGGGCCAGCACCTGCCCAACGCCGAGGTCGTCGTCGTCACCACCCCGCAGGAGGCGGCTGCCGAGGTCGCCGAGCGCGCCGGCACGATGGCCTCGATGATGCACCAGCGCGTCGTGGGCGTGGTCGAGAACATGAGCTACCTGCCCTGCCCCCACTGCCCGCCCGAGGACGACCACCGCCTGGAGGTCTTCGGCGCCGGCGGTGGCGAGCGCGTCGCGCGGACCCTGTCGCAGCGGTTCGGCTACGACGTCCCGCTCCTCGGCACGATCCCGCTCGAGGTCGCACTGCGCGAGGGCGGCGACGTGGGCAAGCCGATCGTCGAGGCCGAGCCGGGCTCCCCCGCGGCGCGTGAGCTGGAGCGGATCGCCGGCACCCTGTCCGGTCGTGGACGCGGCCTGGCCGGAATGCAACTGGGACTGACGC
Source organism: Nocardioides sp. (assembly GCA_021166815.1). GTDB lineage: Bacteria > Actinomycetota > Actinomycetes > Propionibacteriales > Nocardioidaceae > Nocardioides. The sequence goes on along the minus strand of JAJPEO010000343.1, from coordinate 1,519 downwards.
CCAGCAGTAAGTTCTGACCCATGTTCGGTGTCAGCCTGACGGAGTTGGCCGTGATCGCCCTGGTGGCGGTCCTGGTCCTCGGCCCGGACCGGCTGCCCGACCTCGCCCGGCAGGCGGCCCGGTTCCTGAGCCAGGCCCGCAAGATGGCGACCAACGCTCGTGACGAGCTGCGCACCGAGCTCGGCCCCGACTACGCCGACCTCGAGCTGCGCGACCTCGACCCGCGGGTGATCGTGCGCAAGCACCTCGCCGAGGCGATGACCGAGGTGGAGCAGGAGGAGCAGCGGACCGCGCCGGCCACGCTCGCGGTCGGCCAGCTGCCGCCGTACGACGTCGAGGCGACCTGACCTCCTCACGCCTCCTGGCAGTGCACCGCGACCACGGCGGCGCGCGCGAGGAGCACGGGCTCGTCGCCGGCCGTCCTCAGCTCGAGGAAGTCCGCACCGACCCGGAGCACGCGCCCCTCGGGGGCCCGGCCGTCGACGAGACGCACCACGCACCGCTGCCCTGAGTCCGCCAGGCGGCGCAGGGCCGACGACATGGTCAGTCGGTGCACCGGCGACCACGCCACCTCGGGCACGGAGCGCGGCGCGGCGCCGCTGACGCAGACCACGGCAGGCAGGGACACGATCCACTGCCGGCCGCCGGCACCCAGCAGGCACCAGTCCGCACCCACGCGCGAGACCTCCCCGCTGACGCGACCCACGCTCCGCACCTCGATGTCCACCTGCGTGCCGAGCGACGCCATCAGCCGGCTCGCGAGGGTGACCGAGGCGTACTCGGAGTGGGCGCGGTCGGCCAGCTCCGCCTCCCGGTCTGCCGCCCAGAGCGCCCGGGCCTGACCCTCCAGGTCGTCGAAGACGTCGAAGAGCTGTTCCTCCCACCCCATGTGGCGAGCGTACGAACCCCCTGTCCCCTCTCCCAGCCACGAATTGGGCATGTTCGCGTTGGCGGGGTTTGGCTCGGCTGCCGACGGGCATGGATGCATGCAAACGCACGCAAACGAAAGGTTCGCCATGGCTCGGGAGATGACGACGGCGCCGCCAATGCGCTGCCTCGCGGTGTGGCTGGGCGTCACGGCCGTGACGGCCGGGTGCTGGTGGCAGGCGGTGCCGCTGGTGGCCGGAACCCCCCTCACCGACCCTGGCGCGACAGCCTTCTCCGACCTGCTCGTCGCCCTCTGCGCGGGTGCCCTCCTCCCTGCGACGGGGTGGCTGTGGGTCGTGGCCACCCACACCGTCGGCGGCCTGCTGCTCGGCCACGTGCCCACGGGACACGCCGGCCTGGCCCGGCGACTGGTGCTCGTCGCCTGCGGCGTGGCCCTCGCGGCCGGGATCGCGGCTCCGGCGACGGCGGCCGGCGGCGACTCCCGCGACCTGCTCGCGGGCCTGGCCCTGCCCGACCGCGCCAGCGCCCCCGCTGCGCTCCGCACTCCGAGCCCCGCCCGGCCGGGCGCGCTCACCGTCGGCGAGGACCGTCCCGCGCCACCCCCACCGACACCAGCGCCAGCACCGGCACC